>JAJFFD010000044.1 GCA_021776805.1 Planctomycetota bacterium | reverse complement strand
TGCAGATGCGCGCCCTTCTCGGTGAAAACCACCCGGGGATTCAGTTGGCCCTAGGTGCTGTGTATGCGCGTAGTCATCTCTGTGCCGTGCGTGCATGGCTCGCTGCGGGCGATCGGAAGCAGGCCGCAGAGGCGCTGGCTTTGGCCGAGGTATTCAGCTATGGCGACCAGGAATCGGCGGTACAACTCCGCCCTCTGGTCGAGGAGTTGCGACGATGAACATGCTGCGAAGAACCGCTTGGATCACCATTCTCTCCCTGACCAGTTCTTGCCTCGCGCTCCCTGCCCAAGAAAAACCGACGGCCGCGGGCAAGCAGGACCCCTTGGCCGAGATGCTCGCCGCCTTCAAGGAGGGCGGCATCGAATTGGACCGCGAGGCCAAGACCATCAGCATCAAGGCGGAGTTGGGTAGACCGGATCAGCCTCTCGAGTACCTGCTGATCAACCCCCGTGGCAAGGGCCATGAGGCTCTGCTAGTTACCGAGGTCAAGCCGAGTTTGCTCAATGCCGCCATGCTCGCCCTGGGACTCGAGAAGGGTCAAAACGCGCGCATGAAGGACAAGGATCCCTTGCCGACTCTCGAGGAGATCGAGAAGGGCGCCCCTTTGGTAGATATCTTTCCGCCGGAGGGCATGCAAGTCTGGTTCACCTTGTCCTGGGAGGAAGAGGGTAAGAAGCAGGAGGTCGCGGTGGAGGATCTCCTGGTTGACCTCAGTGCGGAAGCGGTTGCCAGCGAGGTGCAGTGGATCTTCCTCGGTGGTCGGATGGCGGCGCCCTACCGTGGTGACCCGCCGGTTTTTCTCGCCGACTTCGCGGGCAACTTGATCAGCATCTGTTATCTGGAGCCGCCGAACCACCTGGTCACCATGCGGCACAAGCGCGCCTCCGATGATCAGAATTGGTGGATCGAGACCGATCTCTGCCCGAAGCCGGAGACGCAGGTCACCTTCACGATCCATCGCAACAAGCCTGAGCTGATCGAGAAGGGCGAGGCGGCGGCAGCCAAGGCGAAGAAGGGCGAGACCAGACTGCCTTGATTCTTCTGTGTCAGGCCCTGCTCCTTCTTGGTCTGGCCGCACAGATCCTGGTTCCGAATCGAGGCGCCGCATTCCTCACTTGCTTTGGGCTGCAGCTCATCGCCAGCGCCGCCTGGCTCTACCTGGCCCTGGCGGTTGTGCGTGGGACCTACCGCCCCAACTTGCCCGAAGCCCTGGGCATCACCCTCGCCCTGC
Organism: Planctomycetota bacterium; assembly: GCA_021776805.1. Taxonomy (GTDB): domain Bacteria; phylum Planctomycetota; class UBA1135; order UBA1135; family UBA2386; genus JAJFFD01. Next base: position 7,274 of record JAJFFD010000044.1, on the reverse strand, counting down.
ACCTGCTCGCCCTCTTTCTCGCGCCCGCCCTGAGCGACGATATCTACCGCTATCTCTTCGAGGGGCGTCTGGTTCTCGATGGGATCAATCCCTATCTGACGGCTCCCGCATCCGAAGCCGCCCTCCCCTACAGCCAGAGTCTCTGGGGTTTCGACCGCATCAACAACCCGGAGATCTCCGCCGCCTATCCACCGGCGGTGCAGTATGCCCTCGCCCTCGGCGTGCTTATCAGTTCGGAGCCCCTGGGCATGAAGCTGGTCTTCGGCGCCTTCAGCATCGGCGCCTTCGTCCTGCTCTGGTTCTGGCTGCCGGACCTCGGGGTCAACCGTCGCCGCGCCATTCTCTATGGCTACTGTCCCTTGATGGCCTTGGAGTTTGCCGGCGAGGGACATAGCGACAGTCTGGCGGTCTTCTGCCTGCTTGCCGCCTGCATGGCCTCGGGTCGGCATCGGGGCCTGGCGGCAGGCGCCCTCCTCGCCATGGCCTGCGCCGGCAAACTCCTGCCGGTGCTTTTCCTGCCCTTCCTCGCTCGACGCAGTCGGGCGAGCCTGCTGAGTTTCGCCATCACCATTGCAGTTCTGTACCTGCCATTCATTCCCTGGGCGGACCCCATGAGCATCTTCTCTGGGACCATGGAATACAGCACGCGCTGGCGCAGCAACGACAGCGCCTTCTACCTGATCTACGCGGCCAGCGAGTACCTCCATGGCCTCGGGCTGCTCGGCAGCATGGAGGTGCAGAAGATCGCCAAGTTTCCCCTGGCGGCCATGGGCCTTGGCCTGCTGTTCCTGGCCTATCGTCGGCGCCTGCCCGTGGAGCGCGCGGCCTTGGCCTTCTTCCTCTTCTTCGTCGCCTTCGCGCCAACCCTGCACCCCTGGTACTGCGCCTTCCTCCTGCCCTTCCTCTGTCTCTGGCCTAATCCGGCCTGGCTAGGCTTCTTCGCCAGCGTCTATCTGGCCTACCATGTCCTGCCGCTCTGGCTGAGCGAGGGACGTTGGGAGGAGAGTGTCTGGATCAAGAGCTTGGAATACGCCCCCTTCTATCTGGGCTTCCTCGGCTCCCGTGGCTTGCTGGCCAGGGAGCCGGAGGGCACTCGGACTACTGCTGTTGAATCTTGATCAGGTAAGTCGCCAGGGCGCGGCGGTCCTCTTCCGGCACGTAGTGGTAGCCGGGCATGTCCTCGGTTCCCAAGGTTTCCGATGGATCGGCGATGATCTCGGCAATCTCGGAGACCGACATGTCCGGCGTCATGAAGTCCAGGTCGGGGGCATCGAAGTCCGTTTCCCCGTACTCACCATACTTGTGGCACTGCATGCAATTGTGCCGACGCAGGAGTAGGTAGCCCTGGCGTTCGACCGGGTTGATGCCGAGTTCGTAGGGCGGAGCAGCTCGGTTCTCCGGCTTGTGAGAGAGACTGGCCAGGGACAGGGCGATGATGCCGATCAGAATGAGAAGGCCGAAGCCGACGACAAACTTGCGTTTGGCGATGCCGCGGGCAGAGCTGCGATCGATGAATGGCAGAAGCAGCGCGCCCAGGAGCAGCAGGGTCGGAATCCAAAAGGCGGGGATCGCGGTGAGTTCGCCGGGGAAGATGTGCAGCAATTGATTCAGCCAGAGGAAGTGCCACTCGGGGCTGGCTTCGAAGGCCGTGTCACCGGGCTCGACGATGGCGCCGAGTGGCGCGATCTCTGCCCATGCCATGTAGAAGAGGCCGGCGGATACCAGCAGGGCCATCAGGCTCTGCCGCAGGAGCTGGCGGAGATCCCAGGGCTTGCTGCCCGCGCTGCCGTTGCTGAGCCCCTTCCTGCAGAGTCGCCGCAGATGAAAGACCAGCAGGGCGAGTATGCCAGCCGGTAGCAGGATCACATGCAGAACATAGAAGCGCAGCAGGCTGGGGCCGGCGACCTCGTCGCCCCCGAGGGCAATCTGACTCAAGTCCGGTCCCATGCCCGGGGTCGCCGCAAGAATGCTGGTTCGCACCTGGGTAGCGAAGTAGGCCTGTTCCGTCCAGGGCAGGAGTTCGCCGGTGACTCCGGAGGCGACCACCAACATGAAGAGCGGGAGACCGCTCACCCAGGCGCAGCGCTGGGGAGCCTTGTAGGCTCCGAACAAGAAGATGCGCAGCATCGCCAGAAGAATGCAGGCGATGAGGAAGCTGGCTCCGTAGTAGTGCAGGGCGCGAAGCAGCTTGCCGCCGGCGATGTCCGCTTCCAGGGCGCGGATGGAATCGTAGGCCAGGTCTGCCGATGGAACGTAGTGGAAGGCCAGGCCCAGACCGCTAAGTCCCTGCAGGATCAGCAGCACCAGAGCGCAGAAGCCGAGAGTCTGCAGCCAACCGCTGCTACCGCGAGCTTCTCCGGAGCTATCCACAACATCATCGGCCAGGATCGTGCCAGCAAGAGGGTCACTAGTCATCACAAGATCAGCAGCACGCTGCCGTCCTCTTCCTCCGGGATCTCGAGCTTCAGGCGTTCTAGGGGTCGCGTCGCAGGCCCATCGATGACTGCACCCTTGGCGTCGAAGCGACCATCGTGGCATGGACAGATGAGAGGTGCCGTCGTTGATTCTTTGTCGAGGTTCACCGCACAGCCGAGGTGGGTACAGCGACTGGACAGGGCGATCACCTGCCCTTCGTCCCGGGTGAGGAAGACCTTTCTACTGATGGTTTCGACCGCCGGCCCGCGGCGCAGGCGATAACTCACCGTGCGTTCGAGGAGTCCCTCCGCCGGAACCTCCGAGAGCTTGCAGAGGCTTTGCCGGACTTCGCTGGTTCCGCCGGCGGGGCTGAGCATGGTGCGGAGCGCTGCGAAGGCACCACCAAGGATGGGCACTGCGGCCAGGGCGCCGACGCAGGCGAGCAGAAAACCTCGTCTCTCGTTTTGATCGTTCATGACTTGTTGCTGCTATCCTCGTCGATGAGGGAGAGGACGCCCAGAGCAAAAGTCTTGCATGCAGGTGATCCGGATCCCAGATTTGTTTTGCGAGGAGAATCTTCCTCTCTCAGGCACTATCCAGCGCCGCAAAAAGTGCGTCGAATAGGTCCCATGAGATCCCATCAGCAGCAACTGCGTTTCGGCCTGGCAGCGAAGAGTCTTCTTGCTGGCATGCTCTTGCTTACGAGCCTGCCTGCGCAGGTGGACGACATCTTGCTCGTGGAGCGTGCTGGCGATCGTGCGGGACGGAATCTTCTGGTCCGCGAACTGCGCCGGACGCGCATGGATCTCAACGCTGCGGACATGAGCGTGAAGGACTTTGCGACCTTCCTGAGTATCGGCATGGACAACAAGATCAATTTCCTCGTGTCGAGCCGGGAGATGGATCCAGCGGATCTACCGACCATCAGTCTGAACGTGAAGAACCTCAACTTGCTTTCCATGATGGGGGTCATCTCGCGTCAGACCGATCTTCGCTTCGTCTACACCTCGGGTGTGGTGATGATCAAGCCGAAGGACGAAGTGCGGGAACAGCGCAGTCTAGTGGTCTATGACATCCGGGCCGCGGTCGCACCCCTGCGCGACTTCCCCGGGCCAACCCTGGAGTTGCGCCGCGATGGTGATGACTACGAACCCATCCCGGAGTCCGACACGGACAAGACCATCTCCGGTTTCGACATCGACACGATCCAGGATCTGATTCGCGTCCATGTGGCGCCCGAGTCCTGGGATGAGGATGGCAATTCCATGTCTTCGAGTAGCGGCTCTCTCATCGTGCGCCAGACTGCGCGCAATCATGCCGCTCTGCGGAAGTTCCTGATCAAGGTCGGTGCCATTCCTGCGCCGACGATTACCGGTCGTCGTGCCCAGCGCAGCCGCGCTCAGGATCTTGATGCTCTGCGCGATGCAGTGGAGAAGGCGAAGCAGGGCAAGGACAAGAAGGCCAGTAACAAGAAGACTCCGGCAGCGAAGCGCTGAGCCCCCGCCTAGGTCGCCGCTTCGCTCTCGAGACCGAGGCCGGCGGCGACCCAAGCCTGGGTGCCTCCGGACAGATTGTAGAGCTGTTCGAATCCCGCATCCGCCAGAAAGTGGCAGCCCATGCTGGAGCGATAGCCGATGCCGCAGACCACCGCGGTCGGTGCCGAGGGGTCGAGCTCCGCTGCGCCAGCACGATCGCCGCTTCCCAGTCCATTGAGTGGGGCAGAGACGGCGCCGGGCACATGGCCTGACTCGAATTCTGTGGGCCGACGCACGTCGATGATCTGGAAGCCCTCGAGGCCGGCGGCCAGATCACGCACGTCGATCTGCGCCAGGCGCTGGCAGTCGGTGCCCAATGAGGAACTCTTGAGAAAGCCGGCGATGGCCTCGAGCCCGATGCGTGAGAGTTGCAGCTTGGCCTCTTCACCGTCGTTGTGATCCTCGCCGATCAGAACGATCGGTCGCTCCATGTCGGCGAGACTCCCTGCCCAGGATGCAAACTGTCCTTGCAGGCCGATGTTGATGGAGCCAGCCAGATGCCCCCGGCCGTAGCTCCCCACGCGACGGAGATCGATACTCTGGGCGCCCTCGTGGATAGCCCTTGCCGCCTCCGCCAGACTCAAGTTGACCAGTGGAGGCAGTTCGGAGCGTAGGCGCGGCCCCTTGCGGTTGAGTGCTGCAGCCAGAGCGAAGTACGCCGGTGGCTGGCCCTGTCCCTCGATCAGTTGCTCCACGAAGTGATCGCGCTTGTCCTCGGCCAAGGCCCAGTTTTGGATGCGCTGCATTCCCAGGGTCGACGAGGTCTCCGAACTCATGCTCTTGCCGCAGGGTGAACCGGCACCATGTGCGGGATAGATCTCCGTGCTGTCGTCCAGCGGCATGATCTTCTCGCGCAGGCTGTCGTAGAGCATCCCTGCCATGTGCTTTGCCGTCAGCCCCTGGCCGACCACCAGATCTGGGCGCCCGACGTCACCGACGAACATGGTGTCGCCGGTCAGCAGGCGAAGGGCTGTGTCCTCGGAACCGAGATCTTCGACCTTGATGCAGATGCTCTCCGGGGTGTGACCGGGAGTTTCGAGACAGCTCAGCTCCAGATTGCCGATCTGCAGAGAGTCGCCTTCAGCCAGACGTTCGCAGGCATGCTCGCCATCGAAGGCGCGACCGAGATAGACCTGGGCACCGCAGAGCTCCGCCAGCTCGCGTAAGCCACAGACGAAGTCCGCGTGCACGTGCGTGGCGATCACATGCTCGATGCGCAGGCCAAGTCGCTCAGCCTCCTGCATGTAGATCTCTACATCTCGGCGCGGATCGATGATGACAGCCTTGCCAGCGTCGCCAACGAGGTACGAAGCCTGAGCCAGGCAGTCCAGGTAGATCTGCTTGAAGTACATGGTGGACGAGGGCCGGCCCGAAGGGGCCTGGAGGGCCTGGGATTGTAGACTCGGGCGGGCTCTAGCGAAGCGCCCCGTCCAGGAATACCAGCGAAGTCCCCCGGATTCGGCGGAGCGGCAGGTCCGAGCGGCGTTCTTCCAGGTAGCGGATCACCCCAGGCCAGGCCGGCTTGTAGTCGTGCCAAAGCACTACTCCATCCGGGGCCAGCAGCTCGAGGACTTTCTCCGTGTCGTTCCTTACGTACTCGTAGCTGTGGCTGCCATCGATGAAGGCCAGGTCCACCGGCCGGCTCGCGAACTGGCTCTGGAAGTCGAAGGTCGCCGAGTCGCCGATGAGTTGCTGCACCTTGTGTGCTTGACTCGAGTCCTCGTAGCGTCGCTTCTGTTGCTTGCCTTGGTCTTCGATGTAGGCCCGGTCCATAGGATCCAGTTCGGCGCTGGCCGCATCCACGTCCGGTGGCAGGTCCAGGGTGAAGATGCGTGCATCCTCCGGACTGTTCACTGCCATCTGCAGACTGGTGTTGCCGTCGAAGGTGCCGATCTCCAAGAGAGTCTTCGGTTGTCGACAGCGCACCAGAGAACTGATCACCAGCAATTCGTACAAGGACACATTGCCGTCGCGCCCTTCGAAGTTTGCCAGGCTCACCGAGTGATCCGGTTTGGCGATCTCGTGCAGACTCGCCAGGGGCAACTGCGAGTCCGCGTCCACCGACTGGCGATAGATCTGTGCCAGACCACGGCTCATCGAACGCAGAGTGTGCCGTGGGTGACGCAGACACCAGCTGATGGCCTGCATGCCCTTGGCCAGGTCCGAGTGGGGGATGCTGCTGCTGCCCATGCCTCGTTTATCGGGCTGCTTCGACTATGATCTGGAGCCAATGGCCTCGCCCCCGGTGATCCTGCATGCGGACATGGATGCCTTCTATGCCGCCGTGGAGCAGCGTGACGACCCCTCCCTACGCGGCAAGCCGGTCATCATCGGCGGTCAGGGACGGCGTGGGGTGGTGGCAACCGCCAGCTATGAAGCCCGCAAGTTCGGGGTCCATTCGGCCATGCCCGGTTCCCGTGCCCGCGGCCTATGCCCCCAGGGGATCTTCATCAGCCCGCGGATGGAGGCCTATGCCGAGGTCTCCGAGCAGGTCCAAGGGATCTTCGCCCGCTACACGCCGCTCATCGAACCCCTCTCCCTGGACGAAGCTTTTCTCGATGTGACCGGCAGCCGGGAGCTCTTCGGCAGCGGCCCCGAGATCGCCGCGGCCATCCGCCGGGATGTTCAAAGGGAGACACAGCTGACCGTGTCCGTGGGAGTCGCCGCCAGTAAGTACGTGGCCAAGGTGGCCTCGGACCTGGACAAGCCGGATGGGCTCACGGTGGTGGAGCCCGGCAAGGAGGAAGAGTTCCTAGCACCCCTGTCCATCTCTCGTCTCTGGGGTGCAGGTCGAGTGACTCAGGGTCGATTGGGAGAAGCAGGCCTACGAACCATCGGCGACCTGCAGAAGCTGACCCTCGAGCAGCTGGTCGAGTGGATGGGGGAGAACTCAGGCCATCACTTTCACGCCCTTGCCCACGGGATCGATCCCCGCCGGGTGGAACCGGAGCGGGAAGCCAAGTCCATCAGCCATGAGTGCACCTTCGAAGAGGATCTGCAGGACGGCGAACAATGCGAAGCGGTCCTCCTGGAGCAGAGCGAGATGGTGGGCCGTCGCCTACGCCGAAACCAACTGAAGGGTCGCATCGTGCGGCTCAAGCTGCGCTTTCCACCCTTCGAAACCATCACCCGGCAGCGCAAGCTACCCACGGCCACGGACGACGACCTGGAGATCTTTCGCTGTGCGCAGGAGCTCTTCCGCGCTTCCTGGCAAGAACGGCCGGTGCGACTCCTCGGGGTGGGGGTGGCCGCCTTCGCCGAGGAGGAAGGCCCACAGCAGAGGGGCCTCTTTGCCGATCCTCCGGACCAGCGCAACGCCGAGGT
>JAJFFD010000043.1 GCA_021776805.1 Planctomycetota bacterium | reverse complement strand
GAGATGAAGGCGCGCAAGTTGTCCAAGCACCTCGCACAAGGCAACCGAAACCTGCTCGATCAATTCCCCGAGGGCTGCTCCTTCCAAATGGACGAGATGGAGTCCTTCGAGCAGGAGCGGACGGTGCTTCCTCTAACGATCCCTGTCTTGATCGAACAGGAGAGCATGTTCGTTGTAGACGCTCGATCGGCACCGATTCGACCCTCAGGGAAGATGAGTAAGAAACGCAGGGCGGCCATTCTTCGTCGTGAAAGGGCCGAAGGGAGACGTCGGAATGAATCCAGAGCTTGCCTCAAACGAGTGCTCAGAGAGGGAGCGAAGTTCTGCAAGAAGCTGTCCAAGGTACGGATCGACACCGACGAGAAGTCTACCTATCCGAATCTAATCCGCTCGGCCTTTGGTCCGGAAGCCGAGCACCGACGATCCTCGAGCCGCCTACCTCGAAACACAAGCAACCCCCTATTCCCCATCAACCACATGAATGCGATGGCTCGCTACCTGACGGGTCGGCTACGTCGCCGGAGTTGGTTGACGAGCAAGAGGAGACCATTCTTGAACCTCCAGCTGAATGTGTTCAAGGCGTACAAGAACTATGTGCGGCCGCGATTCAATGGCGAGAAGGAGACTCCGGCTATGGTGTTGGGTCTGGTTCGCAGGCAGCTGAAACCGACCGACTTGCTCAGTTGGCGGCAGGACTGGGGTTGGTTCAGTCCGCATCCTCTGCAAGGACGAATGAGCATCCGCGAAGCGCGTGCGCAGGACCGACAGAAGGGCCGCGCCGGTTTCCAGGTGCCCGTCGAAAGGAGGGGGTTCGCAGACTGACTAGCACCACCAAACCCATCCAGAGTCCATGGTCAGCCTACATTCGGCGATAGCGCGGCCCGCTGCCGCCTTCGCGAGGGGTCCAGCGCGGCCCAATTACGTCCGTTGCCTTGCAGTCGATGCAGTTGGGCGCATTGACGATCAGTTTGCCATCCTGAAGGTCATAGACCTCGGCGGGACACATGTGGCTGTACATCCTGGCGACCTCTTCAGAAACGTCCTCGCCGACGATGAGGTGCTGGGGGATGGTGTCGCGGGTTGCATTCCCCGACTTGAAGACTGCGTCCACCTTGCTGAAGCTCAGCTTGCCATCCGGCGTGAAGCTCTCGGGCAGGTCTGCGATCTTCGTTTCGGCGGCATCCTCCTCCACGCTGATCTTGCCCCCAGGGAACCGTCCGCCGCTGAGAGTCATGAGGCCCGCCTTGAGGCCGCCGCTATAGAAGCCCGATTTGAAGGCGAGCCGGATGTTTCGCGTGCGACGCAGGTCCGACATGACATAGGAGTCGGCGAGCATCTGGTCGTAGGCGGCCAGTTTGTTTGCGGAGCAGTCCTGGGCTTTGAGTGCTGCGAAGATCGCTCTGGCCGCGTACATGCCTGATTGCATGGCGTAGTGGATCCCCTTGAGAGAAGGCACGTCGACGAGACCCGCGCTGTCGCCAAGGATGACGATACCATCGCCGCTGTTGCGGCTGTTGAGCGAGTAGAAGCCACCCTCGGGGATGGTCTTGGCACCCCATTCGTTGAGGCTGCCACCCTCGAGGTAGGGTTTGAAGAGCGGGTGCGACTTCATTTTTTGCAGCAGCACGTGCACATCCAAGCTGCTGCTCTGGTAGTCGAGGCCGACAACCAGTCCAACTGAGACCAGGTTCGGCTCGAGCGGGTACATCCAGGACCCGCCGAAGGCGGTCTTTGGCAGGGGCCAGCCAAGGGTGTGGATGATGCGGTCGAGTGGCTTCTTGGTCTCCCAGATCTCCTTGACTCCCAGGGCATAGATCTGGGGGTTTTCCGAGTCGAGTCCCTGCCACTGCCCGTAGGCCTGACTGAGAGTGCCGCGGGATCCCTCGGAGAGGGCGACTACCTTTGCCATGATGTCCATGGCGGGTTCGGCGTTGGCGCCGGCATTGCCTTCGCGATCCAGGCCGGCTGGAGTTGTGCGTAGCCCGACCACCTTCTTGTCCTTGACCAAGAGGGAGTCAACCGGGAAGCCGGTGAAGAGGTTCACTCCCAGGCCTTCCGCCTTCTCACCTAGCCAGCGAACGATTTCGCAGATCGAGGCGATGTAGTTCCCCTTGTTGTGCATGGTTGGCGGTGTGGGGATGCGAATGGCTGACCCCGCCGTGAGCATGTAGACCGCTTCCTTCTCCGTTCTTTGGCGGAAGGGGAAGTCAGCCTCTCCGAGTTCCGGGAAGAGTTCCCTCATGGCGCGAGGGTTGACCACCGCTCCAGAAAGATTGTGCTGCCCGAGTTCGCCTGCCTTTTCGAGGACAGCAATCTCGACCTCACCGATGCCGTCACCGGATTCGTTGTCTTTCTTGACTAGTCGTGCGAGTTCGATGGCCCCAGCCAGGCCAGCCGGTCCACCACCGACGAAGGCCACGTCCATGGGCAAGGCCTCTGAATCCGGGCTTTCATCCAGGATGAGTTTGTCCAGAGGCAACTTGGCCTGATGGTCGAGAGGGCGGATGCGCTTGCTCATATCCTCAGCATCAAAGCCGGACAGCCCCTCAGGATCCACTAGGGCTTCGCTCAGACAGAAAACCAGTTCCAGATCTTGACCTAGCTGGCGTGAGGCTGAACAAGTGTTGCCTCAGATGGCTGAAATCGGCGCGCAAATGGAGAGTCTGACGGATTGGCGTTGGGCGAATCCTGTCCCGGACTTGGGTACGGAAGAAGATTTCGAGGCCTTGGCCCGCTCCGTGTCGCCATTTGCAGCTGGGCTCGGCGCGAGGGCCAGAGATGAGCTCGCCAAGATCCTGCACTGGGACATCATTTCCGAGTTCGATGCGCGCTTCTTCAGCGCCTATGTGCGTGGGCTCGACCTGGACTTCAGCCCTGAATTCAGGGCGATGGAACGGCAGTGGGCGCGGGACGAAGCCAGACACTTCGAAGGCTTCAGCCGGACTGGGGAGATGAATCTCGGGATGAGTCTCGAACACCTTTCAGAACGCTCAGCCGAGTTTTCACCCCTCGCTCATCTGTTTGGCGAAGAGTTCAGCATTCTGTTGATGGGTGCCTACGACGAGCTCGTGACCGTGCGTGCCTACCGTTCGCATCTCGAGCACTATGCTCTGCTCGGCACGCAGTTCCTGGGCTTCGTGCGCAGCGTCATCGCGGAAGAAGGCCGCCACTATGGCGGCTTCATGAGCGTAATCAGAGCGCGTCACTCGCACCGACTGGCGGAGGTTCCCGAGTTGTTGCGAAGGATTCGGGCCACCGAGGGTGTGCCCTATCAGGCGACCTTTTTCTTCGATCATGATGACAGCGTGTTCGACGAATGGATGTACGACGAGGCCGCCGAACTGCTTCTTCGCCAGACATCCGTGAACTGACGCTGGCCTACTTGGTCGCACTGGCGAAGAAGACCAAGATGGTCAAGTCCTCTTCGATATCGTGAAATCGGTGTTCGACGTTCTTGGCCACGAAGATCACCGATCCGGCTGTGACTGCTGTTTCCTCGTCACCGGCAGTGAAGCTGCCCTTGCCACTCAGGACATGATAGATCTCGTCCTCGCTGTGGGGGCTTTGCCCGTCGCGAGCGCCGGCCTTCAGGTGATAGATACCGCTGCGTAGATCCGAATTGCTGAAGAACTGCAGGTAGGACTTCTTTGAGTCCTGACGTTCCTTGGTCAGCGCATCGATTTCGAAGAAGGCGGCTGCGGCAGGTTTCTTCACGGGCTCAGGGTGGCGCCCCTCAGACCTGCTGACAAGGCCTCGACAGGGGAGAGCTCGAAGCGGGAACAATGCCCTTCCCGCGGATCCCTCTTTCTCGGCGCATCTGCTGTCTCGCGATGGACTTGGAGGCTTTTTGCTGCCAACCAGCCGCCACGCCCGGGTGGCTGACTGGAGGGGGGGATTCTATCGATCCCAAGGGCCTGTTCATGGATTCTGCGCGCCCTGCATACCGGATGATCGCCAGGAAATCCCAGGGTGGATCAAGCCGCCGGCTCCGTACGACGATGTTTTTCACATGGCTTCACCGCCGGAAAGCAACAGCGCCTTCGAGGTTCAGGTCACCGATCTGGATGTGGAGGGAGTGGCATGTATCGCCCTCACAGAGGCGAATCTCAATCACTTCAGCATCCAGGCGATCGATCCTGATGTCAGGCAAATCATCGCCATCAAGGCCGGTGAGAGCTATCGGGATTTGATCATCGACATCAGCAAGGTCGAGATCGTCGACTCATCCGGAGTTGGGCTTTTCGTCTCTCTCCATAACATGGCGGGGCAGTTGGGTGTGAAGCTCCATGTTTGCGGAGCTGACCCCAAGGTCGCTCGCATAATGCGGATCATGCAGCTGCATCGGGTCATTCCCTTCCATGCGTCCATGGAAGCGGCGATGAAAGCCTGCAAGCCAACGGAAGAGGTCTGAGGGAGCGCATGGGGGCTGGAGGAAGTCGTGGCTTTGATTTGACTGTCCTGGAGACGGATCGAATTGCACTGCTCGAGTTGCGTGATGAGAACATCAATCACTTCACGGCTCAGGATCTCGGCAATGAAATCCAAAAACTCATGGAACAGACGGACCGGCCATTCGACAGCCTGGTCCTGAATTGCTGTCAGGTGCAGGTCCTCGACTCCTCTGGGGCTTCGATGATGATCCGTTTGCATCGCATCGCAGCACAGGAGTCGATTTGCTTCGTCATCTGTGAGTTGCGCGAGTTGGTGGTCAAGACCCTGCAGGCCCTGAACTTAGGCTTTGCTGCGGCGCGCTACGACAACTCGATGGAAGCGATCAACGCGGTCAAGTAGAGCAATCGCAAATCCTGTGCTTCCAAGTGTTGCATTGGAACCCTTCTGCCTACGATCCTTAGTAGTCGGATGCAGATGGCTTCGCTCTCCAGGATCGTTCTCGCCCTCGCCGCTCTGTCCCTGCTGACCTCAACGCATATTGCTACGCAAGCGCGGCAATCTACCGGGGCAGGAGCACAAACTGCGGCGGATGATGCAGTAGAACTTCGTCGCAAGCCGGGCGAAGGCGAAGAGTGCATCGTTTGCGGAGAGATCATAGACGGCGGAGAAGTCGTCGAACTGCGTATGCATGGCCGGACCTTCTTTGTCGCCACGGAGCTGCTTGAAGACTTCAGGAGCGACCCGGACAAGTTCTTCGCCAAGCTTCAGGCGCGCTCTGCTCTCTTCGATGAAGTTGGCACGAACATGGGGCTCGGTAGCTGGCCTTTCTGGATCGGGCTGTACTGTCTGGTTGGCCTGCTCTTCTCGGCGATCTGTGGCTACTTGGCCGTCACGGCGGGTATGCCGCCGGTGCAGTGGTTCTTTGCTGGATTGATCGGCAATGTCGCGGCCCTGATCGTGTTGTTGGCTGCCAGAAAGAACGCCGGCGGCGCTGCAGCTCCACCTGGATTGGCGAAGGTGCCTGGGACTGCGTCGCCCCGGTCTTGTCCGAGCTGTGGCTCCTTGAATCATCCGCATGCGAATACCTGCAGCGGCTGCGCTGCCGAGTTGAACCCGGTGATGGTCTCGGAAGCGAATCTCGTCGGCAGGGAGGGGCGCTGATGTTCTCATTCCGCAGCAAAACGGAGGAGATCCTCACTTCGGGGAGCCGCGACAATCGCCGCCCGGTTCTCGGCAAGGGCTTCGAATCAAACATCAAGGGCCTCCACATCATCGGTGACCTTGCTGGCGCGCCGGTCATCAAGCTGGCCATGGCCCAGGCGGTGGAGCTCATCGATCATCTTGCGGCCTTGCCCGAGATGAAGAAGCCCAGCGCAGACGACTGTGTCCTGGACGTTTTGGTCGTCGGTGCCGGTGCAGCTGGTTTGAATGCTGCTCTTGAAGCGCAGGACAAAGGCTTTTCCTGCGTCGTCCTCGAGAAGGGGCAGATCGCCAACACCATCGAGCATTTCCCAGAAGGGAAGTGGGTCTACGCCGAACCCGACTCGAGCACGCCCAAGGGAAAGCTCTGGTTGGACGGCGCCCGCAAGGAGGACCTGATCGAGCGCTGGAATGGCATCGTCCGCGACAACAAGCTCGATGTGCGAACTGGCGAACCCCTGGTGCATCTCGAGAGTCGGAAGGATGGCGTCTTCATAGCCCGCAGCCCCAAGGCCGAATACCGCGCCAAGAGAGTTGTGCTGGCCACCGGGCAACGAGGGAATCCGCGCAAGCTGGGGGTTGCCGGCGAAGATCTGGCGCAGGTCTACCATCGTCTGTATTCGCCAGCCAAGTATCGGGATGAGAAGGTATTGGTAGTCGGCGGTGGCAACTCCGCGGTCGAAGCTGCCCTGACTCTTTCCGAGCGCAACAAGGTTTGGCTCTCCTATCGCAAGGAAGAGTTCGCCCGCATCTTCAAGGACAATCGCAAGCTTCTCGATGCGGCGGTGGCCGCGGATCGGATCGAGCTCCTGATGCAGAGTCAGGTCAAAGAATTCCGCCCTGGCGAGGTAGAGCTCGAAGTATCCGGGGAGGGCCCGAAGGTCATGGCGATCGACCATGCCTTTGTGCTCATCGGTGCGGAGCTTCCGGTGGCCTTCCTGAAATCGCTCGGTATCCGCCTCGAGAACGAATGGACTGGCAGGGCGATGCCCGCTTTGGCCCTGACCATCCTCGCATTCTTGGGGCTCTGGTTCGCTGGCTTGCTCTTTGGTGCTGCCGCACCCTTGGGCCTCTCCATTGGTACGACCGGCGGGGGCATCGGCGCAGGGCTTGCCGCAGGAAGTCTACTAGCCCTTCTACTGAGGGGAATTCGTGGCGACCGTTGGGCCTGGCTGGGCCTGTCCTTCTTTGCTTGGTATTCGATCTATGGGATCAAGGTAGGGAAGGGCAGCGAGTTTTGGCCCTACACCGGCTGGGGATATGAGTCCCTATCCTTCTTTGAACGGCCTTGGGCATTCTGGTACACGGTTCTCTACACCCTGCTGATGACCGGCTTTGGCATCGGTGCTCTCAAGCGCTGGGGTTTGGACAAGAAGGACCGCTTCCAGATCTTCCGCTTCACCAGCCTGCTCTGTTTTCAGTGGATCTTCTTCTTCCTGGTGCCGGAGTTCCTCTTTCAGTGGGCGGTGGCGGAGCAGTGGGTGGGTGAGGCCTTGGCTTCCGATCCCCAGTTCGCCGATCAGGCATGGCGAAGCTATGGCCTGATCTATGCCTGGCCCCTGTTCTTCTTCACCTTCTTCTATGACCCGCACCAGATCTGGGTGGTTTGGGGGGTGTTCCTCACCTTCGTGATCATTCCGATCTTCGTGCTCTTCCAGGGCAAACGCTATTGCAGCTGGATTTGTGGCTGTGGCGGTTTGGCGGAGACCTTTGGTGATCGCTGGCGACACTTGGCGCCAAAGGGTCGAGGTTCCATTCGACTGGAAGTCATGGGGACCTGGGTCTTGCTCGCCGCCTTTGTGGTGACTCTGGTAATGCTCTCGCGGGACGTGATCGGCCTCTATCGAACGGCGGATTACAGTCTCTACGTCTATCGCATTCTGATCGATGTATGGCTGGTGGGGATTCTCCCTGTAACAGTCTACCCCTTCATGGGTGGCAAGGTCTGGTGTCGCTACTGGTGTCCTCTTGCCAAGATCATGCAAGGCATGTCCAAGTTCTATGCGAAGCTTGGCATCTCCCGTTTCAAGATTGAATCCAACGACAAATGCATCGGTTGCAACGAGTGCTCCCGCAACTGTCAGGTTGGCATCGATGTGATGCAGTACGCACTCAAACAGGAGACTCTGGACAATGAAACCAGCTCCTGCATCGGTTGTGGTGTCTGCGTCACCGTTTGTCCCATGGATACCCTTTCGTTTGGCGCCAAGGAATTGGCGCTTGAGGTGAAGTAATGGATGCTGCTGAACTCTTCGTCAAATGCCTCGAGGCCGAGGATGTGGAGTATGTTTTTGGGCTACCTGGCGAGGAGAATGCTCACTTCATGATGGCCCTGGAGAAATCCAAGAGCATCAAGTTCATTCTTGCCCGCCACGAGCAGGGTGCCGCCTTCATGGCTGATGCCTATGGCAAGCTAACCGGTCGCCCCGGTGTGTGCCTTGGGACCTTGGGACCGGGAGCGACCAACCTGATCACCGGTGTTGCCGACGGCAATATGGATCGTGCTCCGATGGTCGTAATCACTGGCCAGGCGGATGTGCAGCGTCAGCACAAGGAGAGCCATCAAGCCATGGATGTGGTTGGGATGTTTAATCCGGTCACCAAGTGGGCGACACCTGTCCTGCATCCGGATGTGATTCCGGAAGTAGTTGCCAAGGCCTTCAAGCTGGCCCGCTCGGAGAAGCCGGGAGCCTGTCACATAGAGCTAGCGGAGGACATCGCCGAAACGCATGCAGAAGGGCATCCCGAGCCGAGTACGCCCCTGCGTAGGCCTGTTCCGGATCCAAAAGTCCTGAGCCAGGTGGCCGATCTGATCAAGCGGGCCAAGCGTCCGGTCATCCTTGCCGGCAACGGATGCATCCGCCGACGTGCCAGTGCCCAGCTGCGGCGCCTAACCGAGCTCACGGGCATCGGGGTCATGTGTACCTTCATGGGTAAGGGCTCTGTGGCAAGGAGTTCGGAGCACTGTCTCTTCACCATCGGCCTTCAGAGCAAGGACGTTGTTGCTTGCGCTCTCGATGCCTCGGATCTGGTGATCGCCATCGGCTATGACTTGGTGGAGTACCATCCCAAGCTATGGAACAAGGACGCTGACAAGCGCATCTTGCACATCGATATGGAGCCTGCGGAGGTTGATCACTACTACCGCACCAGTGTTGAAGTAGTCGGTGACATTGCCTCAGGCCTTGCCGGACTCTGCGATCGCCTGGAAGGGCAGGGGCCGCGCGAGTTTCCTCAGCAGGGATCGGTTCGTGAAGAGATGCTAGCCGACTTTGCGGCGCATTCAGATGACACTGGGGATGGCCCGATCCGCCCACAGAAGGTGATTTGGGACGTTCGCCAGGCGCTCGGTCCGGATGATATCCTGCTCAGTGATGTCGGTGCGCACAAGATGTGGATCGCTCGCTACTACCAGTGTGACGAGCCCAACACCTGCTTGATTCCCAATGGCTTTTGCTCGATGGGCTTCGCTCTGCCAGGTGCTATCGCTGCCAAGCTCATCTATCCGGACAAGCGGGTCTTGGCCATCTCAGGGGATGGCGGCTTCCTCATGAACGTGCAGGAGCTGGAAACGGCACGTCGCCTCGGCACCAACCCTGTCTTCATGGTCTGGGAGGACGGGGAGTACGGCCTCATCGCCTGGAAGCAGGACACTCAGTTTGGAAAGCACACGGATTTGAGCTTCGGCAACCCTGATTTTTGCAAGCTCGCCGAAGCCTTCGGCTGCCGTGGGATTCGGGTGAATAAGCCTGAAGACCTGGCTGCTGGCTTGGAGGCGGCCTTTGCCTCTGATGTCCCCGTGGTGCTCTCCCTGCCGATCGACTATCGCGAAAACGCGCTGCTCACCCAACGCCTGGGTGATATTGCCTGTCCCATCTAGGCCTGCCCGAGCTAGCCTCAAACAATCATGCTCCGCGAATCTTACCCGTACTATCTTGGCAATCGTGCTGTTGCGGCCAACCAGGACTTGGAAGTCCGTGACAAGTTCGACGGTTCTGTCGCGACTCGAGTTGCTCTCGCTGATCCTGAGACTATTGATCGCGCCATCGGCATGGCGGTTGATGCAGGTGAAGCTATGGCTGCCATGCCTGCCTGGAAGCGAACCGAAGTTCTCGAGCACTGCGTAAGGAGGTTCGAAGAGCGGGCAGAAGAGCTTGCCTTGGCCCTCTGCATCGAAGCAGGCAAGCCCATCAATGACAGTCGTGGGGAGGTGTCGCGTTTGATCGATACTTTCAAGATCGCGGCTGGCGAAGCGACGCGCATGACCGGTGAGGTCATGTCCATGGAGATCAGCCAACGTGCCGAAGGCTATCGTGGAATGTGGAAGCGGGTCCCCATCGGGCCCTGCTCCTTCATCAGTCCCTTTAATTTCCCGCTCAACCTGGTGGCCCACAAGGTGGCGCCCGCCCTTGCTGTCGGTTGCCCCTTCGTTCTCAAGCCGGCGAGTCTGACACCGATTGGCGCCATTATCATGGGCGAGGTTCTCGCCGAAACGGACTTGCCGAAGGGCGCCTTCTCCGTCCTG
This sequence comes from Planctomycetota bacterium, assembly GCA_021776805.1. GTDB lineage: Bacteria > Planctomycetota > UBA1135 > UBA1135 > UBA2386 > JAJFFD01. Next base: position 5,953 of record JAJFFD010000043.1, on the reverse strand, counting down.
CCTTGCAGTCGCGATGCTGCGGATCTCTTTACGAGCGACGAGCGTCTGAAGCTGCTCAGCTTCACCGGTTCTCCGGCGGTGGGTTGGGCTCTCAAAGCCAAGGCCGGCAAGAAGAAGGTGGTGCTCGAGCTCGGCGGCAATGCGGCCTGTGTTATCGACGCGGATGCCGATCTTGACGATGCGGTTGCTCGCGTGGTCCATGGCGCCTTCTATCAGTCAGGCCAGAGTTGCATTGGCGTGCAGCGCATTCTCGTTCATGAGTCGATTTACGCGGGTTTTCGAGATCGGCTCGTGGCTGCGGCAAAGGAATTGAAGAGCGGCGACCCAAGGGATGAGAGCACCTTCATTGGTCCGATGATCAGTGTCAAAGAAGCCGAACGACTGCATGGGTGGGTGCAAGCGGCGGCGGCGGCTGGCGGCAAGATCCTCTGTGGTGGCAATCGCGAAGGCGCCATGCTCGAGGCGACTCTGCTCGAAGATGTGCCGGCAGATCAGGACCTCGTCTGCCTCGAGGCCTTCGGCCCGGTTGCAGTCCTATCCCCCTTCGCCGACTTCAACCAGGCTCTGCAGCAGGTGAATGACTCCGAGTTCGGGCTGCAGGCTGGCATCTTCACCCGTGACATCCATAGAGCGATGCGCGCATGGGATGTCCTCGACGTGGGTGGGGTGGTCATCGGCGACGTGCCCTCTTGGCGCGTCGACCACATGCCCTATGGAGGTGTCAAAGACAGTGGGTTGGGCAGAGAGGGGATCCGCTATGCCATGGAGGACATGTCTGAGATTCGCTTGCTGGTGATTCGGGACGCCTGATCCCGCAAGCGCCCATCGCACTGGAGCTTAGTCGAGTCTTGTCAGACAACTGGCAGCTTCAATGCGAGCCCCTGAGTACTAGGGACATCGCTGACGAATTATGCCTCAGTCCACAAATGGGGCTGGTCTTGTAATTTCGACAGCAAGGAGCCTTCGTGGAGTCCAGCTCCATCCCGGGAGCTACCGAAAAGGACAGTGGCTCATTGCTGACCACAGGCCCTGGCCGAGTCGGGGGAAGGATGGCTTGGCTGAGTCACAAGATCGTTGCCGAGTGGCGGTGATCGCTGGGAGTGCATGCCTATGGCCGGAAGGCGGGAAGAGGGGTTCAGCTTCGTCGAACTGATGTTCAGCGTTGGCTTGATCGTTACAGCAACGATCGTGTTGATCAGCCACCTCGCGGTGAACTACAGCTACACCCGGTCGCAGAAGGATCAGGTCTTTGCCTACATGGCAGCGAATTCGATTCTCGCCGAGATTCACTCCTTCTCGGAAGATGAGTCCGGTGATGGTTCTTTCGATGTGGATTCGCTCAGTGATGGGGCGCTGTATATGCCCAACCTGAGCATCATGAAGACCTCTGGTGTCTTGCTGGCTCCAGACCATGAACTCTCAGGCAACATACAACGTAACGGGCAGTGGCTTTGGTCGAGGCAAATCTCGGTTGGCCCGTTGCCTGGCGTGAACAACAGTAAGTTGCGCTATGTCTCGGTTGCGATCTACAAGCGAGATCGGGATGGCAGTCAAAACGAGGTTGCGACTCTCTCCTCGGTGGTCAATTCACTGTCAGCCGGGTTTCCGACCACTCAAGTTCTCGACTTGTACTTCCTGGCGATTGAGAGCGCACCGGGTTGGTGGGTGTACATGGAGTCCATCAGGCCCTTCATGGAAGCCATGGTTACGGACCTCGAGCGCAATAACCCGGGCTTCGAGGCCAGAACCCACTGGATCACCAAGATGTCCTATGGGCGTGACCAGCTCTACCGGCCGTACTTCAATGAGACCACGGACAGCGAACAGCCCATTCCCTATGCGTACTTCTATCCGTCCTTGATGCCGGCCGGGAACGCTTCGACCTACTACTACGTGCCGGGTTTGATGCGCGGTCGCTACGTCAACGAGACTGGTGACGTGAATGGCTACAGCGCGGCGATCAACCCCTACCCCTATGCGATCGCCGACCGATTCAACCATGGCATGCGCTACAACCGGGAGAAGGCTTTCCATGATGCCCGTATGAACGCGATCCGCAGTCGCCGTCAGGCGATCACAGCTGCGATTGCGGGGGGCATGCCGGAGCCCCCCGAGTTCACTGACATGAGCGAGGAGCCGACCCTACGCCTACTCCTGGATGAGATGATCGCGGATCCTCTCAAGCATAGGAACGCTCTCATGATCAATCTGCACGGTGAGCTTCTGCCCGTGCCGCCGATCAGGAACTACTCGGACGCGGTGAAGGATCCGGTGGGGCTGCCGGGGATCCGTGCTGTGGTGCATCCGGAAGAACTGCGCACCATTCGCCCGGGTGGTACCGGGGACATGGATGTGCGCCTTCGCGTGCATGCCTATCTCGAAGAGCCGGAGAAGTACCCCAGTACGGATTTGATCCCAAACAACCGTCCCATCGCTCTGCAGATCATGGATGTGGACCTCAGCGATGGATCCGGCGGCCTGCACAGTGGCGTGCTGGTGGAGAATCTTCCCGGTGGAATCGTCGTCAATGGTGATGCGAACTATTACGCCTTCGGGGGGTCCAAGTCGGCGGCGGACTCGCCATATACCGATGAGATGTACTACGACGTGAACTTCGTCGATCCAGGAGCCGGGGAGCAGAAGTACACACTCATACGCCTGTACAACACCCCTGTGCGCACGCCAGCGGTTGTGGACGGCACGGTGATCAGTTCCGGAACTGCGGTGACCGCCTATCCCAGTATGGATCTCAGCGGTGGCTCGGGCCCAGTCCGCGGTCTCTTCCCGAACTTGCGTTCGCGTCTGTACAACCTGGAGTATGTGCCTTCGCCAACAGAGCTTGGCCTGGACTTCTCAAATGATCTGTACGCCGCTGGCGATGGGCCAAAGAACACCGCGCGTTGGCGGATCACGATTCCGGAGAGCATCTGGGCAGATGCTCGTTGGGTAGATTCGGCTTCGCCGCCCAACTACTACAACCCGAACAGTCTCTCCGAATCGGATCGAGTGTTGACAGTGCGCTCGCGCCTATGGGATCCGGCACCGGTGGATCAGTTCGGCAATCCCGCCGGCATCATGGAAACCGGCACGGTGCCATCAGGTACCGAAGTGCGCTATGTGCAGCCGGCCAACTTCTCGGAGACCTATGCCTGGTGGGCTGCAGATGCCAGCGCTGTTCCCTTCAGTGAGCGTTCCCAATTCAATGGGGACCCGAGGCTCAATCCATACAAGGACTTGCTCTCCGGGGATCCGGACTTCGCTGACGGGTATAACTGGTTCTTCGATTCCTTGGATGATGGCTTAGACGATGCCCGGGGGGACTTCCCAGGACTCGATCCAAACCGACTCTTCGATCGCTGGGATGGCCAGGCGCGCATCGATGCCCCTCGCGCATGGCAGTTTTGGCGGACCGCTCTGGTTAGCAGCCGAGTGATTTTCACGACCCTGAACGGCTGGTCCTTCTATTACATCGCCCAGGGCGGTGAGGTTGGTTACGACGCATCCAACGGCTACCCGAACTCGATTCCCGTCGATCTCAGCCTCTTTGGCAGTCCCGGTTCCGATGGCTACCAGAACAACTTTCAGACAGCCATCGACTACGTGCGAGGCAATGACAGCCCCTACTGGTGGTCGCGTCCATGGGCCGGGGAGCTCTGCCCGGATGACCAGTACGCGGCCCAGTGGCTGGGAGTCGATAGTTACGGCGATGTGCGCGGGAACTTGGATATCGGCACCACTGTGGGCGAGTTCTTTCGCGAGGAAGATGAGTCCACCTACGCGGGTTCGGCCCGCCTCGCCTTCGGAACCGAGATAGACCACGCGGAGAACCGTGTGGGGGGAATGGGGGACAGCTCCTTCATGAATGCCGGGAGTAGCTCTGCGCACTTCTCGCACATGAGCAGTACCTCTACCTCCAACTTGGTTGGCTCAGGCTTGGAGATCGAGACTGAGTACAACATGGCCATTCCGACTTCGGTGACCACGAGTCGTCCCTACGAGTTGGATGACAGTGGCTCGGTTGGGCCCGATTTTGATCTTGCACCGTATACGGCACTCAGACATCAAATCTCATTGGTCGAGCGCTACTTCGACTTCCCCACCTCTGGGCGTGAGAGTTCCGCGCTTCTCGAATTGGCCAATAATGCCGGGACCGACGCAGCCTACCTGGTGGTGAACGGCATTGCCCAGACCACAGATGTGAGCTCCACGATTCTGGCCAAGTACGCCCTGCTCGCTCTCGTGCACTCTTACTTTGAGTCGGGTGATCCAACGCGGACCTTCCGCACAGTTCTGCCACCGCGGACTGAGATCGTCTACCCGACAGAGATCACTGAGCTCCTCAATCCCGCGAGCATCAACCTGCAATTCGATATCTCATGGTTCCGCTGGGATGGATCGCCCTACACCCAGTCGATCCCAACTGGCTTTGCCGAGACGGAATCGGATCTGGACTACCGCCTGCTCTACTCCTTGGACAACGGGATTACCTGGAAACACATGCAGGACAGCACGGATACCGAAACTGGGCTTGGAGCAAGCGCGGGGCCAATCGAAGCGGATGGCGGTGCTGGTCAGGAGACCTATGCCTGGTCAACACCTGCGGGGAGCTTTCCGGAGGGCGGCTATCTGATCCGAGTGGAAGCGTACCGGCGTGGCCAGAACCTGCACTACGCACACCACAACAAGCGCATCTACATCGAGCGTTGAGCCTATGAACTCACAAGAGAAGCAAGCAGGAACGACGCTGATAGAGATCTTGATTGTCGTCGTTATCTTGGTAGCCCTGATTATCGTTACTACGGGCTTGGTGATTTCGACTTCGGATGCGCAGCGATTCTCGGAGCGGACGAAGCGCGCCAATGAACTCAATCAAGAGATTTTGAACGACGTTCGCAATGAGCTCATGTCTGCGGTGTCTCTATTCTCGACGGATAATTTTGGCCCCGCCTACGCCAGCATTCTCGACTATTCGAGCTCCGCAACACCCATTGGCAGCAGTGCTCAGGCCACGCTCAATACCAATGGAATCATCCAGAAGGAAGCGAGTTCGGGAGCGCTAACCGGCAACAGTCTCCTTCTGGCGAGGCAGGAGTTCACTACCGAGTTTCAATGTCTCAGCAGCAACAGCTATCGGATCGATGTCTATCGGCTTATCGAGTACTACCTGACTCCCGCAGGCGGTGGGCCAAGCCAGGGCACGCCCTTCGGCTTGAATCTGGCCAAGTTCGTGAGCGAGCCTCTCGCAGATGCCGGTCAGATCGATGCCATACTCGATCCCTTTGATCAGGCGGAAGTACTTGCCCACCTCCGAACCGGCAGCGTCAATGCCTTCGGAGATAGCATCGAGCCGGTGCAGGTTGTGTGGAAGCGTGGCGAGGATCCGGCACTGGTCGGAACTCTGCGCCAGATCTTGACCACTGATGTACTCAGCGATGCCCCGGCTGAAGGTCGTCCGAGTCCCTGGGCCATCGAGCTGGACGTCGCTCGCGCATCGGATGGCCTGCTCTTCTACCGGCGATTCTCCGTCGTCACCAACGAGGCAATCGCCGCCATGGGAGTGGCTCGCTTCGCTGTGCGCGATACCTCAGGAGATGGTTTCCCGCATGGCTTCGAGGTGCAGATTGCTGGCACTGCGGCGAGTCGTCGGATCATGCTGCACAGTTCGATTGTCGCCATCGATCGCGGCACCTTGCCTGCCCATTCGAATCTCTGGGCGACGATCTTCCTCAAGGGGATGTAGATCGGAGCAGGTCTCAGCGATTGGACTCTGGATTTGTTTGCTGGTGCTGAACTCCGCCACGCCTGCTCGAAATCCGTGTAACCGCTGAGTTTTTTAAGCCACGGGGATGACGGAGGCCCTGCTCATGTTGCAGAGGCCCGGAATCCAATCAGGAGCAGACCATGTTTTGGCCGCCTAGATGCCCCTACCGCAAATGCTCGGCACACCTGATCG
>JAJFFD010000042.1 GCA_021776805.1 Planctomycetota bacterium | reverse complement strand
CATCGAGCGACAGGGAGTAACCAAAGCGGTCGAGGGCAAGGCCATCGTCTGCAGTCAGTTTTGCCTGCTCGCTCCAGTTGCCATTGCCGTCACGAACAAATACATAGACCGCGCCTGCCGAGCCAGCCTGCTCACCATTCGCTCCAACCAATGCCGTGTCACCGGAAAGCGACACGGCGCCGCCAAACAGTTCACCGAGAGCGGCATCGGAGGCGGTCAGCTTCGCCTGCTGGGTCCATCTGCCAAGCACATCCCGCACAAACACGTAGGCAGCGCCGGTGAAGAGTCCGGCGTCTTTGTCACCATCAGCACCGATCAGGGCCGTGTCTCCTGAAAGTGACACAGCAGCGCCGAAGCGATCGCCGGCCGCAGCATCCTTCGCGGTCAGCTTGACCTGCTCGGTCCAGTTGCCAGCAGCATCTCGCAGCCAGACGTAGACTGAGCCGGTTCTTTGGCCGTCGCCCAAGGCTCCGACCAGGGCTGTATCACCGGAAATGGAGACGGCGCCGCCAAAGAAGTCACTGGTGGCAGCATCGGAAGCAGTCAGCTTGTCATCCTGCCATTGAGCGGGAGCCGCAGCGACCAAGCCGAGTACTGCGATTAGCGTGAGCAAGGCAGGGCGGTAGGAGGACAGGGAAACATGATCGAATGAATTGCTCATGGGAAGTCCTCTAGCGGCCACCGATGACCGCCTCGCCCGCATTGCTGAATACCACGTTGCCCGGGTTGGCTCCGAAGTCGACGACCCCGGCCTGCAGATAGAAGGGCAGGCCAATCACGCTGGTCATGTTCGGCACCTCGAGGCGCCAGAAGGCGGTCCCGCCCAGGTTGTAGAGGGCGGGAGTCTTGCGAATGCTCACGTAGAGTTTGCAGCCGGTGAACCCAAAGGGCGTCGCGTCCAGAGGCAGGGGCACCCCCGCCCAGCTGGTCTTCGACAAGCCGAAGATGCCGAAGACCGTGTTGCCCGGATTGGGGGGTAGGCCGGTAATCTCCAAGCCGTAGCTTTCGCCGAGGGTGGGTACCTCTCCGGGCACCGCAGCCAATCTCGGAATGCCCGTAGTACCAGTACAACCGCTGCCGATCGTCAACAGAGTTCCCGGGTTGCCGCAGAACAGATGGGCGGTCCCGGCTCCCGCAATACCCGGAGCATCACCGATCCCATCTCCAACCAGGGCAGTACCTTCATAGAGCGACACGGAATTGCCGAATGCGAGGCTGGCCCCGGCATCGCCCTTCAGCTGAGCCCGCTGTGTCCAATTCCCACTGGTCTCACGATGAAACCAATAGGCCGAGTCTGTCGCCGTCCCTCTCGTTCCGATTAGCGCTCCATTGCCACTCAGCGAAACGCTGTCCCCAAAATTGGCCTGCTCAGCGGCATCGGATGCGGTCAGCTTTCCTTGCTGGATCCAGTTGCCAGCTCCATCCTGCACGAACACGAATGCCGAGCCAGTGAAGAAGCCCGCGTGGTTGTCGCCCGATGCACCGACAAGCACAGTCTCGCCAGAGATCGAGACCGAGCTGCCGAACAACTGACTCAGGTTGGCAGCGGGAGCCGTGAGCTTCTTCTGCTCGGTCCAACTGCCACCGACATCACGCACGAACACATAGGCCGCGCCCGCATTGCTCACTCCTTCGGAACTGTCGAAAGCGGCTCCGATGAGGGCTCTGTTGCCGTAGAGAGAGACTGAGTGGCCGAAGCCGGCGCCAGCCGAGCCATCGGAGGCGGTCAGCTTGGCCTGCTCGCTCCAGTTGCCTGCTCCATCGCGCACAAAAACGTAGGCGGAGCCAGAGGAGTCCCCAAAATCATCATCGAAGCGCGCTCCAACCAGAGCCGTATCGCCGAAGAGCGAAACCGACTCACCGAAGGTGTCGTCGCTGGCGCCATCGGCCGCCGTCAGCTTGTCCTGCTCGGTCCAACTGCCCATTGCGTCCCGAACGAAAACGTAGGCCGCTTCGTTGCCGGTCCCGATGAGCGCCGTGTGCCCATGCACCGAAACCGCTTCACCGAGGAAGTCGAGACTGGCACCATCGGAGGCGGTCAACTTCGCCTGTCGTCTCCAGAGCCCGCCCGCGTCTCGGGTGAATACGTAGCCCGCACCGGTTCCCATGTTGTTCGATCTCGCTCCGACCAGGGCGGTGTCGTCATGCAATGAGACCGCGCCGCCGAAAGCGGCGCCCAGGCTGGGGTCCTCCGCAGTGAGTTTGCCCAGGCAGAATTCGTAAACCGCACCAGCTCCGGCCTCGTCACCAGCACCGACCAGAACCCGGTCGTCCATGAGGGCTACCGAGCCACCGAAGCCGGCGGGAGATCCCTCCGGCTCGAGCCTGTCCTGCTCGCTCCAATTGCCGAGCTCGTCACGGGTGAAGAGGTAGGCCGGCGCAGCGTGCTTCTTGCCGACCATCGCCAGGTCCCCGCGAATCGCGACGGAGCCACCGAAGGCGTCATTCAATGCCGCATCGGAGGCGCTGAGCATGGTCTCTTCGGTCCAGAATCCGGATGCATCCCGGCTGAAGACGAAGGCTGTCCCCGTGCGCACAGCCCCCAGCTCTCCAGCGGTGGCTCCGACCACGGCACGATCGCCATGCACCGACACGGAGCGGCCAAATCGCTCCTGCGAGCCGTTGCTGGAGGAAAGGAGCTTCTTCTGCTCAGTCCAGTTGCCCGCCGCATCGCGGACATAGACGTAGGCCGCACCGGCGACCTGGTCATGATGCCAGGCGCCGATCAAGGCCGTATCCCCATCCAAGGCAACGGCCTCACCGAAGGCATCCTGATTCTCGCCGTCCGATGCGGTCAGCTTGGCCTGTAGGGACCAGTGTCCGCTCCCATCACGCAGGAACACATAGGCAGCGCCGTTGATCGGCGGAAAGCTCTGATGACCGGCACCGACCAGGGCCGTGTCCCCATTCAAGGCCACGGAGATCCCGAACTGCTCGCCAAAGAAGGAATCGTCCGCCATGAGCTTGGCCTGCTGCACCCAGTTTCCCGTCACGTCGCGCACGAAGACGTACGCAGCTCCGGAGTTTGTCCCCGCCTCGTCTTCGAACTTCGCTCCGACCAGCGCCGTATCACCACTCAAGGCCACGGAGATCCCGAACTGATCGTCACCTGCACGATCCCTCGCATTCAAGCGGACGTGCTCGCTCCAGTTGCCCCAGGCATCCCGGTGCATGATGTAGGCCGTGCCGGCCTTCCCGTCCTTGCCCGGCGCTCCAAACAAAGCCGTATCACCACTCATGGCGACCGAGTTACCGAACTTGTCGGCACTGGTGGCATCTTCCGCAGTCAACTTGGCAGTCTGCCATTGGGCGGGGAGGATCGAAGCGCTCGCCAAGAGCAGGAACAGCGCCAGCCACAGACCGCCACTCGTCCCCGGGGTGGCGCTCCGCAGCGCTGACATGGCGAGTTTGAAGAGATGACGGGCATTCATGGGCAGTCCTTTCGCATGTGACTCTCCGCAGAGTCCGCCGAGGCGTTCACCGGCCATCACCCGGAAAGGAGCTCGAGCCCCTCAAGAAATACGCCGCTTTTCTGCCCGCCTCCCCCCCCTATCGCCCGCTGCGGTAGGCTGTTCTGGCCATGTCATCCCCGGAATCACTCCTGGAGGAGGTCTACAGTGAGCTCCGCGGGCTCGCCCGGAGCTTCATGCACAAGCGCCCTCCCGGGCAGACTTTGCAACCGACGGCCCTGGTTCACGAGGCCTATCTCCGGCTCGCCGGCCACGCCCCCGAGCAGGGTCGCTGGGAGAGCCGCGCCCACTTCTGCGCCGTAGCAGCCAAGGCCATGCGGCAGGTGTTGGCAAACCATGTCCGGGACAAGAGAGCTCAGAAACGCAGCCCGGATGGGGATCGCCTGACCTTGAGCGAAGCGGTCGCCGAAGGAGGGACGACCCAGGTCGACATGCTGGCCCTGCATGATGCACTGAGCGACTTGTCCAAGGTCGACAGCCGCAAGGCTGAGCTGGTGGAGCTGCGTTTCTTCGGCGGATTGACCATGACAGAAATCGCCCAAGTTCTGGATCTGTCCACGGCAACTGTCGAACGGGAGTGGCGAGTCGCGAAGGCCTGGATCGGAGCTCAGCTCAAGTAGGTACTGCTTGGATCCGGCACGCTTTCTACGCATCGAGACTCTCTTCCTGGCTGCCTCCGAATTGGCTGCCGATGAACGCGGCGACTATCTGCGCGCTGAGTGCAGCGACGACCCTTCGCTCGTTCCTGAAGTCGAGGCCATGCTGGAACAGGAGGGTGGAACCCTCCTGGGCGGAGCGAAGGAGTTTCAGCAGAGTCTGCAAGCGGTCTTGGATCGAGACTATGAAAGCGACTCGACCGTGGGGATCCCGGAACAGATCGGTCGCTACAAGGTGCTTCGTCGAATTGGCCTCGGCGGAATGGGCGCAGTCTACGAGGCGGAGCAAATCCTGCCGCAGCGACGGGTCGCCCTGAAAGTGGTCCGTCCCGATGCCCTGTCCAAGGAAAAGCTCGGGCGCTTCCTACACGAGATGGAATTCCTCGGTCGTCTGCAGCACCGAGGCATCGCTCAGATCTTCGAGGCCGGAACCTTCGACCATGGGGATGGAGAACAGCCCTTCTTCGCCATGGAGTATGTCGATGGCTTGCAGCTACTCGACTATGCACGCAGGCATCGACTGAACGCGAAGCAGCGCCTGGGCCTGATCGCCGAACTCTGCGATGCGGTACAGCACGCGCATCAGCAAGGCGTCATCCATCGCGACCTGAAGTCGGAGAACGTCCTCGTCACCGAGGATGGCAAGCCGAAGGTCCTCGACTTCGGGGTAGGACGCATGGTCGATACAGACGTGAACGCAAAGACTGCCTGGACTGCAGCCGGCCAGATCGTCGGCACCCTCGCCTACATGAGTCCGGAGCAGATCAGCGGCCGGCCGGGGACTGTGGACACGCGCTCGGACGTGTACGCGATCGGCGTGATGCTCTATGAGCTTCTGGCCGAGAGACTGCCCTTCGATCTACGCAATGTCTCCCTCGCCGAGGCTGGTCGCATCATCTGCGAGAAGGACCCGCCACGATTGAGCGAGAAAACCAGCTCCTCACGAGGAGACGTGGAAGCGATCCTGGGCATGGCCTTGGAGAAGGAAAAGGCCCGGCGATACGCCTCGGCCAGCGATCTCGCCAACGACATACGGAATTACCTCAAAGATCTGCCGATCAGAGCCCGACCCACAACCACCTGGTACCAGCTGCGCAAGTTTACCCGACGTCATAGGGTGGCATTTGCTGGCGCGGTGGCGACCGTGCTGGCCCTAAGCATCGGCGTCGTGTCGACGGCGGTGCAGGCCGTGCGCGCCACGCGCAACGCATCGGTAGCGGAGAGCAACGAGATCACCGCCAATCGCATGGCCTACCGGGCGAACATCGCGGCGGCGAGCTCCGCCATCGCCCTGGGTGACGCCCTGGCCGCGCGCCGACATCTGGACGAGGCGCCGGAGGCATTGCGACACTGGGAGTGGCGTCACCTAAATTCACGGATCGAGACCACCGCAGCGATCTTCCCGGCAGGGCCGGAGGCCCTGACCTTGCATGGCGAAGATGCAAGGATCGCCTTCGACCCCAACGGCAGAGCCTTGTTTCTTCATGCAACGCGCCAGGCGCTGATCGTCACCGACTTGCTTTCCAGAAGACTCGTTTCGACCATTCCTGTTACCTCTGATTTGAGCACAATTGCCCTGGCTCCGAATGGCTCGAGGATCGCTGCCCTCGATCGGAACTCGCGACTGCGTATCTGGGATGTCGCGAGCGGGAAGATGCAATCGGAGACTCATCTCTCGCATGCGGAACCCATTCTCGCTCTGCGCTTCTCCGCGGACGCTGCAAAGATCGCCGCCAGCTCCACCAAGGAACTGAGCATCTTCGACAGTCATAGCGGGAGCCAGCGCATGCAGCACCGCGTCGCTTCTAATTCCCGGTTCCAAGGAGGAACCTTCATCGGCGACGGGAAACAGTATGCCCTCCAAGTCGAGTCGGGCATTCGCCTGTTTGATACATCGACCGGAGAACTCGTGACAGAGCGTCGCATGCAAGGCTGCAGCCAGACCATCGCCGGCAGCCCTGATGGCAGCCGCATCGCCTCCGGGACGGACCTAAAAACACACATCACCCGGATTCTGGACGGCAAGACACTGGCAACCCTCGGGCAGGTGGGCGGCCATCCGCGCAATGCCTCTTGCATAGCCTACTCACGAGATGGTCGGCTCCTGGCAAGCGCCTCGTCCGGGCGCATCATCATCCACGACGCGAACACCCTGGAATTGCGCAAGAGCTTGTTCCTCCCGGTCCTCAAGCCGAACAGCCTGCGCTGGAGTCCGGATGGTTCCTCAGTCCTCGTCAGCGATGGGAAGGAAGCTCGTCTGCTGCGCTGGAACTTACCGCCGTATCTCGAGCTGGGAGGTCATGAGAGTTTCATCTACGTCGCCAGCTGGAGCCCGGACGGGACCATGATCGCATCCGCGGGCTGGGATCAGACCGTTCGCCTCTGGGATGCATGGACTGGCAAGCAGTTGGCAGCACTGCCCTTCGAGACTGACTTCTTCAATTACGTCGGCTTCTCGGATGATGGCAGCCAAGTGCTCGCGATGCCTCGGAGAGAGTTCGTCGCGTGGGACGTGGCCACTGGCAACCGGATCCCGATCAGGGAGATCAAGGCACCCGAGCATTCTCCACTGCCCCCGCTCCCGCGGTCGGCGCGCGGTGGCTCCAAGTTCGTCCAGTGGGCCAGAGGTGGTCAGAACATCGCGACTAGCCCGGATGGCAGCTTGCTCCTGCATGACTACCGAGTGACTGAGATTCTGACGGGAATCGATCGCAGCATGCTTCGTGGTCACGGTGACTCGATCCGGGCGGTGGCGGCAAGCTTCGACAACCAATACATCGCCAGCGGCGGCTCGGATGGCACGGTCCGGCTCTGGGATGCAAGGACTGGTGATCAGCTCGCGCTCCTCGCTGGCCACCGCGCCACGCCGACAGATCCAGGGTTCTCCTCGGCCAAGGTCTACAGTGTCGAGTTCAGCCGGGACGGCAAGCGCCTTCTCTCCGGCGGCGACAACGCTCGTGTCGAGCTCTGGGATCTCGAATCGGGCAAGGACGTGTTGTCGCTGCAGGCGCACGCAAGCTACGTCCACGTAGCGGCCTTCAGCCCGGACGGTTCGCGCATTCTCTCAGGCTCTGGTGATGCCACTCTGCGCATCTGGGACTCGGTGCCTTCGCTCGAACGCAGACGGGAAATTCGCGCGGCGGAGGCACTGCAAGCCGAGATGCGGCCACAAGTGAAGCGCCTGATGGACGAACTTCAGGACCCGGCTCTCGTCGCCGGCGAGTTGCGCGCGGACGAAAGCCTCGATGCTGAACAGCGTCGAGCAGCGCTGCGCATTCTGCTCAGCCGATCCATCTCGCCGCGTTGAAGCGAGAACCTGCGCCTCGTGTATCATGAGCCGGCTGAATCCTCTTCGGCCCCACTCCAGGGAAGCCCATGCCTCCGCGGACCTTGCCATGATCGACCCACGCCTCTGGGCCTGCGCCCTCATTCCTATCTGCACTGCCGCCGCTTTGTCGCAGGACAAGCCAGCGATCACTGCCGCTGACTACGAACGCTTCGAGTCTCTCGGCGGGATGAGCATCTCCAACAACGGCAAGTGGTTTGCAACATCGATTCGCCGTGGGGACGGCGACACTGAGATCCAACTGCGTAGCTCAGCAGAGGGATCTGGAGAAGGGGAGGTCATGGCCTATGCCAGCGGGCTTCAGTTCTCCGACGACTCCTCTTGGGCTGCATACCGCGTCGGCACGAGCGCCAAGGAGCGTGAAGCAGCTCGCAAGTCCGGTGCGGCGACAACGAGCAAGATCGCCGTACGACAGCTGGCGTCAGGAGAATCCACGGAAATCGAAGGGCCAAGCAGTTTCGGATTCAGTCCGGATTCGCAGTACCTCGTGATGCGCTTTCCCAGCAGTCCTGCTGGCGGAGCCAGCCCAGCTAGCGGTCGTCGCGGTGCCGGCCGCGGTCGTCGCGGTCCTGTCCGCGGAGCGGCTAACCAAGTAAGCAGGGGTCCCGCGTCCACCATAGTCGTTCGAAATCTCGCTAGCGGAATCGACAGCAGCTTTGGCAACGTAAGCCAATACGGCTGGCTGCCGTCGGGACACATGCTCGCCATGCTCGTCTCCACCGACAGCAAGGTAGGCAATGGTGTCCGTCTCTACGACCCTGCCGAAGCACGACTGTTCTCCCTGCACAGCAGCGGGGAAATATATTCGAGTCTGAGTCCGCGTGAGGAGACGAACGATCTGGCGGTCCTGGTGACTCGCTCCATGGAGGGCTACGAAGACAACTCCCAGGCGATCCTGACCTGGCGAAACCTCGGCAGCGACCGCGCATCTCACGAACCCTTCCTCTACGACCCGACCACCGCCGAGAACTTTCCCGAGGACAAGCGCATCACCGGCAGTCTTCGCTGGACCGATTCGGGCAACTCAGTCGTGGTCACTCTCGATAGTTGGGAGAAGAAGCAAGCGGAGGATGAGACTCCCGGACGAGGTCGGCGTGGCAGAACTCAGGGGAGATCGGAGGCGGACAAGAGCTCTGATGAAAACAAGTC
>JAJFFD010000041.1 GCA_021776805.1 Planctomycetota bacterium | reverse complement strand
GAAGAAGAAGTCCACCGACCCGCAGTTCAAGTACCCGGGGCTCCGGGCCGCGATGGACGGCAACACGGTGGTGATCATGTGCGAGCGCGAATCGACCGACGGGGCCGGCGCCTACCCGATCACCCCGTCGACGCAGATGGGTGAGTACTGGGCCGAGAACGCCGCCAAGGGCCACCTCAACATCTCCGGCCGGCCGCTGATCTTCATCGAGCCCGAGGGTGAGCACGCGGCGGCAGCGGTGACCGCAGGGCTGTCCATGACCGGCTTGCGCGCGGCGAACTTCTCCTCGGGGCAGGGCATCGCCTACATGCACGAGTCGCTCTACGCCGCCGTCGGTAAGCGGCTGACCTACGTGCTCAATATCGGGGCGCGGGCGATGACCAAGGCGACGCTCAACGTCCACGCCGGTCACGACGACTACCACTGCATCGACGACACCGGCTTCTTCCAGGTGTTTGCCAAGAACGCCCAGCAGGCCGCCGACCTCAACATCATCGCTCATCGCATCGCCGAGCTCTCCCTGACGCCGGGGGCGGTGGCGCAGGACGGGTTCTTGACCACGCACCTGATCGAGTCGGTGCTGGTCCCCGAGCGCGGGTTGATCGAGGAGTACCTGGGTCGACCGGACGACATGATCGAAACCCCGACCGCGGCGCAGAAGATCATCTTCGGTGAGAAGCGGCGGCGCATACCCGAGCTGTGGGACGTCGACAACCCGGTGATGGTCGGTCTGGTGCAGAACCAGGACTCGTACATGCAGAGCGTCGCGGCGCAGCGGCCGTTCTTCTTCGATCATATCGCTGAGCTGTCGGCGCAGGCATTCGCAGAATTCCAGGCGCTGACCGGCCGGCGCTACGACCGGGTGATGGGCTACAAGGTCGAGGACGCCGACTACCTGATCCTCGGCCAGGGCAGTGTGATCCCCTCGGCCGAGGTGGTCGCCGACTACCTGCTCGAGACCCGTGGCATCAAGGTTGGCGTGGTCAACCTGCTGATGTACCGGCCTTTTCCCGCCGATCTGGTCGGCCTGATGCTGCAGGGTAAGAAGGGCGTTACCGTGCTCGAGCGTCTCGACCAGCCACTGGCGGTCGACCAGCCGGTGATCCGCGAAGTGCGGGCGGCACTGAGCCGCTGCCTGGAGAACGGCCGGTCCAGCGAGCATCTGCCATTTCCCGATCTGCCGGTCTACAAGAACACCCAGCAGGCGCCGGCACTGTATTCCGGGTCCTTCGGGCTGGGTTCCCGCGATCTTCAGCCCGAGGGAGTCATCGGCGCGGTTGAGAACATGCTGCCTGAGGGAGCCAAGAAGACCTTCTTCTATCTGGGAATCGACTTCCTACGCGACAAGGCCTTCACGCCAAAGCAGCAGCTCTACCAGGAGCAGATCGAGGCCGGCTATCCGAAGATTCGCGAGCTATCGGTGCGCGGCTCGGAGAACCCCAACCTGATGCCGAAGGAGGCGATCACGGTCCGCTTCCACTCGGTTGGCGGCTGGGGTGCGATCACTACCGGCAAGAACCTGGCGATGACCCTGTTCGACCTGCTGGGCTACTACATCAAAGCCAACCCGAAGTACGGCTCGGAGAAGAAAGGCCAGCCGACCACATATTACCTGTCGGCCGCGCCCGAGCCGATCCGCATCAACTGTGAGTACTTCTACGTCGACGTGGTGCTGTCTCCCGACCCCAACGTGTTTGGGCATACCAACGCGCTGGCGGGCCTCAAGGAAGGCGGCGTGTTCATCATCCAGAGCGACGCGGGCTCGCCCGAAGCGATGTGGGCGAGCATCCCACCGATGTATCGCAAGATCATCGTCGAGAAGAATATCAGCATCTACTACCTCGACGCATTCCAGGTCGCCCGCGACGAGGCCAGCGACCCTGACCTGCAGCTGCGCATGCAGGGCATCGCCTTCCAAGGTGCGTTCTTTGCCGCCTCGCCGGTGATGAAACAGGCCGGCCTCGACGAGGAGCGCTTGCTCGATGCGATCCACGAGCAGCTGCAGTCCAAGTTCGGCAGCAAGGGTGCCCGCGTCGTCGAGGACAACCTGCGCGTGGTCAAGCGCGGCTTCGACGAAGTGCGCGGGGTACCGCATGGCCCGCTGATCGACGCCGAGACGAACGGCAAGCCGCTAGTCGCCGAGCCCTCCCTGCCGGTGATGCTCAAACGCGAGCCGCAGAGCAAGAGCGCCATGACCGATATCCACCGGTTCTGGGAGCAGACCGGTAGCTTCTACATGCGCGGCATGGGCAACGACAACCTGACCGATCCATTCATCGGGCTGGGGGTGATGCCGGCGGTGACCGGTGTGTTCCGCGACATGACCGGTATCCGGTTCCACCACCCGGAGTGGATCGCCGAGAACTGCACCGCCTGCGGCGACTGCTACACAGTGTGTCCCGACACCGCGATCCCCGGACTGGTCAACGAGGTTGGGCAGGTGCTGGACACGGTGGTTAAGCGGGTGCGCAAGAACGGCGCTGCGGTCGAGCACCTGCCGAAGGCGGCACGCCAGCTCGAGCGGTACCTGCGGGAGATTTTCAATGAGGCGGACGTCAGCGAGGACGTCAGCGCGATGCTGGAAGAGGCGATCGGCAAGACCGTGCGCGCTGCTGATGCCGAGATCCGCGAGGCGCTGCGTGAGGAGTTCGTCGCCTTCCGCGAGGAACTGAACGAGTTCAAGTTTGCCCTGTCGCGACCGTACTACTCGGTGCCCGAGAAGCAGTCGGCCGGTGACGGCGGGCTCTTGAGCATCACCGTCAATCCCAACACCTGCAAGGGCTGCATGGAGTGCGTCGAGGTTTGTGACGACGACGCCCTGCGCCCGGTGACGCAGACCAAGGAGAGCATCGACAAGCTGCGCGACCACTGGGACTTGTGGCTCGACCTGCCGAACACGCCGAAGAAGTACGTGCGCATCGACGACCTCGAGGAGGGCATCGGGGCGCTCGAGACTCTGCTGCTCGACAAGTCGAACTACATGGCGTTCACCAGCGGCGATGGCGCCTGCCTGGGCTGCGGCGAGAAGACCTCGGTGCACCTGTTCGTTGCCACCGTGGAGGCGTTGATGCAACCACGGGTCAAGCGGCACCTGGAGGCCATCGACGACCTGATCAAGCGCCTCGAACACCACATCCAGCTCGAGTTGGTGCAGGAGATCAACGTCGGCGATACGTCGGCGCTGACCAGCATCATCGACGACATTGGCGACCAGGATGTGACGCTCGCTGGCATCGCCTCGCGAATCGAGAACCGCAGCGGCGGCGAGCCTATCGACCAGGACTGGTTGCGCGAGATCAGCGGCCTATTGGCCGAGCTGAAGAACCTGAGCTACAAGTACCGCGAAGGTGTTCACGGCCGCGGCCGCGCCAGCATGGGCATGCTCAATGCGACCGGCTGCACCTCGGTGTGGGGCAGCACCTTCCCCTTCAACCCCTACCCCTTCCCCTGGGCCAATCACCTGTTCCAGGATCCCACCTCGATGGCGCTGGGGATCTTCGAGGGCCACATGGCGAAGATGGCTGCGGGTTTCAAGGCGATCCGCAAGGCGGAGCTGATGCTCGAGGGCAAGTACGATCGTAAGGAGCACGACCCGTTCTTCACCTACTTCAACTGGCAGCAGTTCAGTGACGACGAGTGGGAGCTTTGCCCGCCGGTGGTGGCGGTAGGTGGCGATGGGGCGATGTACGACATCGGCTTTCAAAACCTGTCGCGCGCGCTGATGTCCGGTAAGCCGATCAAGGTGCTGGTGCTCGACACGCAGGTCTACTCCAACACCGGCGGCCAGGCCTGCACGTCCGGGTTCTTCGGCCAGATCTCCGACATGGCGCAATACGGCAAGGCGACCAAGGGTAAGGAGGAGATCCGGAAGGAGATCGGCCTGATTGCCATGGCGCACCGCACGACCTACGTCATGCAGAGCACCATCGCCCACCCGAGCCACATGATCGAAGGCTTCATCAAGGGCCTCAAGGCGCGACGGCCGGCGTTGTTCAATCTGTATGCCTCCTGCCAACCCGAGCACGGCATCGGCGATGACATGAGCCACGCGCAGGCTAAGATCGCGGTGGAGTCGCGGGCCTACCCGCTATTCACCTACGATCCCGACCAGGGCAAGACGCCGGCCGAGTGCTTCGATCTCGATGGCAACCCGAGCCTGGAGGTCGACTGGCCACGCTACAAGCTTGACTACACGGAGAGTGGCCGGCAGAAGTCGATGGAGTTGTCGATGACCTTCGCCGACTTCGCGGTGACCGAGGTACGGTTCCGCAAGCACTTCCGAGTCGCTCCACCGGACACCTGGAACGAGGACATGCTGCCAATCGACGAGTTCCTCGCCTTGCCAGAGGACGAGCGCGATGGGCGCTTCCCCTTCGTGTGGAGCGTCAACCGCAAGCAGCAGCTCACGCGGCTGCTGGTGGCCCAACCGATCGTGCAGTCCTGCGAGGAACGGCGAGACTTCTGGGTCATGTTGCGCGCCATCGCCGGAGTTTCGACCGAGGTGTTGCCGAGCCGCGATGAGATCGCTGCCGAAGTACGCCAGGAGATGGTCGGCCGCATCACATCGGGCATCATGCAACTCGCCGACGGGCAGGGTGGCATCGCAGCGGCGCTGACCGGATCGGCGATGTCGACCCAAACTGCGGAGAAGCTCGCTGGCAGCAAGGATTCACCAGGTGGCGACTATATGGCGCCGTGGATCGACAGCGAGGAGTGCACGACCTGCGACGAGTGCATCCTGATCAACCGCAACATCTTCGAGTACGACGACAAGAAGCACGCCTTCATCAAGGACCCTCTGGCTGGACCCTACAAGGATATCGTCAAAGCGGCCGAGCGCTGCACGGCGCGGGTGATCCATCCCGGCCTGCCGAAGGATCGCAGCGAGAAGAACATCGAGAAGCTGATCGCTCGCGCGGAGAAGTACAACTAACCAGCCGATGATGTTCTTCGGCCGCAAAACTACCTTCGCGCACGGTATCCATCCCCCGGAGTCGAAGGACGACACCAGCGGGGAGCGGATTCGGCAGTTCGAGTTCGCCCCGGTTCTGGTGGTGCCACTGTCGCAGCACATCGGCAAGCCGGCGCTGGCGATCGTGCGCGAGGACCAAGAGGTGCTGCGCGGTCAGTGCATCGCCGAGGCGGACGGTTTTATTTCCGTGTCGATGCACGCGCCGGTGTCGGGGACCGTGCGGCGTCTCGGCCTGACGCCGAGTATCACCGGCCGGATGACCCAGGGGATCTTCATCGAGCCGTTCCCGGGCTCGACGCAGGAGATCATGGGCGGCACTCCGATCGACTCCGCCAGCGCGAGCCCCGATGAGATTATCCGCGCGATCCAGGCAGCCGGCATTGTCGGCCTTGGCGGCGCAGGGTTTCCAACTCACGCCAAGCTGCGCATCCCCGATGACAAGAGCGTCGATACCCTGGTGATCAACGGCGCCGAGTGCGAGCCGTATTTGACTGCCGATCACCGCGTCATGGTCGAACACGCTGCCGACGTGATGGCCGGTATCCCTTACTTGATGCGCGCTACCGGCGCGCCGCGTGCGATCGTCGCGGTCGAGGCCAACAAGCCCGACGCCGCCGACGCTCTACGCGAGGCGATTCCCGACGGCGCAGCGATCACCGTCGAGGTGCTGCCAGTCAAGTACCCGCAGGGCGCCGAGAAGATGTTGATCACGGCGCTCCTCGGCAGGGAGATTCCGTCGGGCGGCTTGCCTCTCGATGTGCACGCGCTCTGCGTCAACGTCGCCACCACGGCAGAGATTGGCCGATTGCTACCGCAGGGTGCCGGTATCCAGGAGCGCGTGATCACGGTCGGCGGCCCGGCCGTAAAACGCAAGGGCAACTACCGCATCCAGATCGGCACACCCATTCGCTTCGTATTGGAGACTGTCGGCGTCGAGGATGATATCACCCGGGTGTTCCTCGGCGGACCGATGATGGGTCAGGCGGTGTCCAGCCTCGACATCCCGGTGACCAAGGGCACAACCGGCATCATCGCGTTCACCGAGCGGGAGACCGGCCATGTCGGTAACACTACAGTCTACCCTTGCATCCGCTGCGGCCACTGCGTCGAGGCCTGCCCGATCTTCCTGAACCCGTCAACACTTGGACTGCTGGCGATCAACGACCAGCACCAGCAGATGGCGGATGAGTTCCATCTGATGGACTGCTTTGAGTGCGGCTGCTGCACCTTCGTCTGTCCTTCGCACATTCCGCTGGTGCAGCACTTTCGCGTCGCCAAGCGCGCGGTGCGCAAGGCTCAGGCTGAGGCCCGGGCCAGCGAGGTGAAGGCGTGACGTCGCTGCAGAAGACTCTCGAAATCCGCAGTTCGCCACACATCGGCAGCGGCAACAGCGTGGACACGATCATGTTCCACGTGGTATTGGCGTTGGTGCCGGTCAGCGCCTACTCGATCTACGCCTTCGGGCTGACATCGTTACTGACCCTGCTCACCGCGATCGCCGCCTGCGTCGTTACGGAGCACCTGCTGTGCCGGCTCAACGGGCGGGCGACCACCGTGGGTGACTGGTCGGTGGTGATCACCGGCCTGCTCCTAGGCTTGACCTTGCCGCCCGGCATCCCGCTGTGGATGGTCGCCGTCGGCGGTGTCATCGCGGTCGGCCTCGGCAAGTTTCTGTTCGGTGGGCTCGGCTACAACCCGTTCAACCCAGCCCTGGTCGGGCGCGCCGTGTTGCAGGCGACCTTTCCGGTCGCCCTGACCAGTTGGCCCGTGATGCCGGCCGATCGCTTCTCCAGCCTGCCGACTTCGACCTTGGCGTGGCCCTTCGTCGAGCCGACCTACGATGCCATCTCGGGGGCCACGCCGCTGGCCGCGTGGAAGTTCGAACAACAGACCACGGCCACAGCCGATCTGCTGTTCGGATCGACCACCGGCTCGACCGGCGAGACCTGCGCGATCCTCATTCTGCTCGGCGGCGTCTACCTCGCCAGCCGGCGGATGATGAGCTGGCACATCCCGGTGGCCATTCTGCTGACGGTTGCGATGTTCAGCGGGATCCTGAATCTCGCCGATCCCACGACCTACGCCAGCCCCCTGTTCATGCTGCTGTCGGGCGGGTTGATGCTCGGCGCAGTCTTCATGGCGTCCGACATGGTTGGCTCGCCGATGACCCGGAAGGGCTGCGTGATCTACGGTGTGATGATCGGTGTGCTGGTGGTGCTGATCCGCGTTTGGGGCGGCATGCCGGAGGGCGTCATGTACGCGATCCTGCTCGGTAATGCCGCCGCCCCGCATATCGACAACCTGGTGCAACCGCGAGTGTATGGCAGCGCCAAGACCCAGGAGGGCGGCACATGACCGGCGCGCCGCCGCAAGAAACTCCTGACCCGGGTCTGGTGTTCAAGATGTACCGCGCCGTGGTTGGCGTCGGCCTGGTCTGTGGCTTGGCGATCGTCACCGTGTTCGAGATCACCCGGCCGATCATCGCCCGTAACAAGATCGAGGCGCGCCAGCGGGCGATCCTTTACGTATTGCCCGGCGCCACGGACAGTGCCGCGTTCAGCCGCCAAGCGGCGGGCAACTTCGTCGACCTGCCGGTTGACGCGCCGGGCGAGTTGGTGTTCGCCGGCTACGACGCAGCGGGCGGACTGGTCGGTCTGGCGATCGAGGCACAGGGCATGGGTTACCAGGACATCGTGCGTGTGCTCTACGGGTACTCGTTCGACCAGCAGACCGTGCTCGCCATCCGCGTTCTGGAGAGCCGCGAGACGCCGGGGCTCGGCGATCGAGTGGAGAAGGACGCGGCTTTCCTGCGCAACTTCGGCGAGCTCGACGTGCAGCTTGCAGCCGCGGGCGACGCTCTCGCCCACCCGATCGAATTCGTCAAGTCCGGCACCAAGACCTCTGCCTGGCAGATCGACGGCATCACCGGCGCCACCATCACCTCACGCGCGGTGACCAAGATGCTCAGCCGCAGCACCGCCCACTGGATGCCGCTGGTGTACTCACGCCGCGCTGAGTTCGCCAAGCCGAAGGAGGGCGCCAAGTGACGGCAGAGCAACAGACCACCGGGACCGACGAGTTCATCAAGGGCCTGTGGAGCCAGAACCCGGTGTTCGTTCAGGTCCTCGGCATGTGCCCGGTGCTCGCGGTGACCAACACGGCGATGAACGCCTTGGCGATGGGCCTGGCCACCGCCTTCGTGCTGCTGATGTCGAACATCGTTGTGTCCTCGATCCGCGGCTTCGTGCCCAAGCAGGTCCGCATCGTGACCTTCATCCTGGTGATCGCGAGCTTCGTCACCATCGTCGACTACGTCATCCAGGCGGTGAGCCTCGACCTGCACAAGGCGCTGGGCGCGTTCATCTCGTTGATCGTCGTCAACTGCTTGATCCTCGGGCGCGCCGAAGCATTTGCCAGCAAGAACGGCCTCGGCCGTTCGATCCTCGACGGACTCGGCATGGGCATCGGCTTCACCTTTGCGCTGCTCTGCCTTGGCGGCGCGCGAGAGATCCTCGGCAGCGGCTCGCTCTTCGACCTGCCACTGTTCGGCGACAGTTTTCAGGAATGGGTGATCATGGTTCTGCCGGCGGGCGGGTTCTTCACTCTGGCTGGATGGTTGCTCCTGTTCAACTGGCGCGCCACGCGGAAAACCAAGAGTGCCGGGGAGGTGCAGGCATGAATCAGGAACCGCTGTGGTCCATCTTCATCAACGCCTGCCTGATCAACAACTTCGTGCTCGCGTACTTCCTCGGCATCTGCCCCTTCCTCGGCGTTTCTGCCAAGCTCGCTACCGCGACGCGGATGGGTCTCGCGGTGATGTTCGTGATGCTGGTCAGTTCCACCTGTGCCTACGGCATCCAGGCGCTGCTGCTGTGGATCGACGCGCCCTATCTCAAGCTCATCTCGTTCATCGCGGTGATCGCCTCGACGGTGCAGCTGGTCGAAATGTTCATCAAGAAGATGAGCCCGACGCTGTTTCGTGCGCTCGGCATCTTCCTGCCGCTGATCACCACGAACTGCGCGATTCTCGGTCTGGCGCTGTTCCAGACCAACAAGGGCTACGGCTTTGCGCAATCGATCATCTACGCGCTGGGTGCGGGTGCCGGCTTCACTCTGGCGCTGATCCTGATGGCCGGCCTGCGCGAGAAGCTCGAACTCGCCCGCACTCCGGATGTGGTCAAGGGCACCGCGATCACCCTGATCATCGCCGGCCTGCTTTCGGTATGCTTCATGGGCTTCGCCGGTCTGGGGAGCAGCCAATGATCGTGGAACTCGCCAAGATCTCACTGGGCATCGCCATCATCCTTGGCGGCTGGCTGGTGATCGACTTGCTCTGGCAGCGGATGTTCGGCAGCCAGGGTCGTCGCACGGGCTGCCACGGCTGTACTTGCCACAGCCCCTGCTCGTCACCGGGCGGGACTACCGAATTACATAGCTCAGAGAATCTGGACGAACCAGGAGAACAGTGACATGCGCCTCCAAGACTACGACACTCAGACCCAGTTTCAGGCCAAGGTGGTTGCCACCAAGCGCATCTCCCCAGCCGAGTCGCCGGACGAAGTGCGCGAACTCGTGCTCGACGTCGACCGTGGTGACTTCGTCATCGAAGTTGGCCAGAGCCTCGGGGTGCTGGCCCCTGGCCAGTCCGAGTTCGGCCAGGAGAAGCACTTCCGACTCTACAGCGTCGCCGATGTGCCGGAGAGGCTCGACGGCGGTCAGCTACGGCTGCGCGTGTGCGTGAAACGCTGTAGCTACATCGACGCGTACAGCGGCGAGGAGTACCCGGGCATCGCATCGAACTACCTCTGCGATCTGCGCGAGAGCGACACACTGATTCTGACCGGGCCGTATGGCCTGGCCTTCGAAGTGCCCGCTGAGCCCAAGGCCAATCTGATCCTGATCGGCATGGGCACCGGCATCGCGCCGTTCCGCGCCTTCGTTAACCACCTCTACCGCGGGGATACCGGGTTCCAGGGCAGGGTGTTCTTGTTCCATGGTGCGCGCAGCGGCCTCGACCTTCTCTACATGAACGAGGAGAGCGACGACTTTGCTCAGTACTACGACAACTCGACCTTCCAGGCGATCCGGGCCCTGAGTTCGCGGCCGAGCTGGTCGCAGCGAATCGACTGGGCTGCGGCATTGGAGTCACGCGGTGAAGAACTGTGGAACATGCTCGGCGAGTCCGATACCTACGTCTATGTGGCCGGGCTGGAGATCATCCGCGACGAGCTGGATAAGGTCTTCGGCAAGATCGCCGGCTCCCCGGAAAAGTGGGCGCGGCGCAAGGCCGAGCTCGAGGCTGGGCGCCGCTGGATCGAGCTTGTGTACTAGGATTGGCCGAGCTGCAGGCGCTGCTTCAGAGCGTTCTTGCCGCCCGGGGATCTGTGCTGCAGTAAGCCAGGTCAGGACTCGGCCATCTGGCACACTGCGATCATCCTGAACCTGAGGCGGGCAATCCAGTTATTATGATCAGGGAGCGATTGTCCCTGTGCTCGCTCGCTGCCGACACTCGGAATCTCCATGCTGGTGCATTCCGGTTGGGGTACTCCGATGGATGAGCTAGTCGATCTCGCGGACCCGGATTCAGCGACCGAAACGGAATGCTATCGTGCATATGGCAGAGCGGTCGAAGGTCTTGGTCGAAGAAGAGGTCGTCGTTGTGCCAACTCTCGCACTTACTTTGGCCTCCGGACTTGGTAGTGACGCCGGCCTCATCCGGCGTTTTCGTGTCGATCTTGCCCCGGATTCCGAGCTCGAAGGCTGGTGGAGCGAGGGTTGGTCTGAGGGTCACCCTCAGTACGATCCGAATTCGAATTGTGTGTTGTTTGCGAAGCCCTGGGAGGCGCCGCGCAGTCAAGGCCAGAACGCGCGCCTATCGAAGCTCGACCGGATTGATCCAATCCAGGTCAAGGCTCGGGTTCTTCCTGCAGTAGTAGTAATCCGTCCCCTGCTCATCGCGGAAGTGGGAGTATGCCGGCTGCAGCGGCCAGCTGCCGAGCACTTCACAGATCTCGTCGTACTGGACGATCACGTCCAGGACCTTGCGGCACTCGAAAGGGAAGAAGCGGGCGAAAGCCTTGCCCGGAGCGATGTCAATCGAGCCGGCGGCGAACCGCGATCGGACCGCAGCTCCCGTGTCCTGCCGATACACACCGACCTCACCCTCGCCCTCGACGATCATCTCGAATGATCCAATGGAATCCAGAACGAGGCTGTCGCCTTCTTGGAAGGAGTCGTAGTCGAGATTGCGAAAGGTAACCGTCCCGCGACCGCTCACTTGCACTTTGGCCCAGATGTTCTCGAAACTGAGATCCTCATGGCCTCCGGTTTCGATCACTTCCACCCCCGGGATCTCTTCCAGAGCGGAGCTGACGAACTCGAGCTCTGCATAGCGACCAGGGCCGGCGATCGAGTACCAGGTCCAATAGCTGCAAGCTGCAGGTAGGATCAGGAACAGCCCGAGTACAGCTCCTGTGGCTAGTCGTTTGTGTCGAGCCATCGACGCGCTCTGCCTCCACAAGAGGACCCCCCCGATCCCCAGAGCAGCAACGGTGCAGAGAGTCAGGGCTGGGGTTTCACGAAGAACCAGGAGCGCGATCTCCAGGAGCCATTCCAGATAGCCGGTGTCCGATTTCATGCGGTCAGCGAAGCACTTGTCTCAGCCATCATCCTACCCAGTGGGCTTGCGAGCCGCCCCTAGCGCTTGACCGCGCCCTGAATCAACTGGCGCAAGCGTGCGGGGCTTGTTGCGGAGGTCTTGCACATGAACCCGCTCTTGTGCGCGAAGTGCACGTCCGCTTCACCACCGAGTTGCGAGAAGTCCAATCTCGGATCATCTTCGTAGCGACTGATGCCGTAGCCGCCTGCGCGCCGATCCGGATAGACTGTCGCAGCAATAATATCTTCGAGTCCAGCCGAGCGAATGTACCGCGCCACACTGCCTGACGGCTCGGTCGGCATTTCGTCGCCCCGCGGTAGAAACACGGTCTCGATCACCTCGCCCTGCACCTCAACCGACCAGCGCTCGCTCGCCTTGCCGACGAGGTCGATGCCCTCACGAACGTCTCGCAGGAACTCGAGCAGATCGGCTCCGACATACCGCATGAATTCGTACAGGGTCTCTCCCGGCACATGCTCCGCCTGCGCAGCAAAGCGTCGCATCAAGGTCATATCAATCGGTGAGTTCAGGCGCGACACGGCGCGCCGCGGAACTCCCAACCACTCCGCCGTCTTCTTCGGGCCGCGCGAGTCAAACCACTCTGCAGGCTCCAGCCAGTCACAGAACTTGAGGGCGTCCTGGTAGAGTCCCAGCGCATCCAAGACCAGACTCAGGGAACAGGTGGGCGGGTGCTCCCTCGGGAAGTGATGGTGATCGAAATTCTGCAGGGAGGCATCGTGGCTGCCGCCGATATCGACGATCGCAATGCTCGCATCGGCAAGTTCTTCGGCGGTCGGATCTCGCCGAACGATTGGGCAGGCGTGCTTGGCGATGAGCACGCAGCAGGCCAGCAGATCGTCCTTATGGGCGCCGCCGGGATGAGTCACGATTCGTTGCAGTTCGGTCATGGGCATCTTCTCGGGCTGCCGCCTTCTGCGCCCAAGATCGGGTGCACGCGGCCAGGTTCGTGGCGGCAGTATCGACAATCCGGTCGAGCATTCCTACGACTCCCAAGGGAGCTTCATGGAGACTGACCCTCCGCCGAGTTCATGCTGCCCAGGAGATCGGAATAGTGTCCATGCTCCCGGCGGGCCCGGCGATAGTACCAGATGGTCCAGCATGTATAGACGATCACCATGGTGAGCAGCAGCAGGAGCATCGCACTGGGACTCTTGGCTGCAGGACCAGTTTCGGCCGTGGACAGCCAAAGCCAGGTCACGAAGAGCGCCTGTAGGATGAGCAGGCCGGCGGAGAATCTTGCAACGCGGATCTTCTTTGTCGCCCGATCGAGACTCAGTTGCAGGAACTCCTGGGAGCTGGCCACGCTCACTCGCCATTGCCCCCGGCGATTCCACCATGCGAAGCCGGTTGCGACTGCCCAAGACACCCACAGAACCGTGAGAAGGACGGCGTCGGCGCCGACACTCGCTGGTCCCGAGAGCGAAATCGTGAGCCAGATCAAGCCAATGGTGAGTGCCAGCTCTCCCAGGACGACGAGCAGCATTGTGCGCCTTCGCCCCTCGAGTCGTGCTCTGAAACTCTGCTCACCGAGGGGGTTGGGCTCCTCTCCCTGCCAGGATTCAGCAAGCGCGTCCCAATTGATCTTCTTGTTGTTCATGAGGCTTCTCCTCCTCGGATCGATTGCTCGACCGCCTTTCTGGCACGAGTCAGCCGGACGGCGACGTTGCCCTCCGTGATTCCCACGACCTCGGCAATCTCCGGATTGCTGAGTCCATCCAGGTGCAGCATGAGTGGCTGACGGAGTGATGGATTCAGCCTTCGAATGGCCAGCTGCAGCTGCTGGCGGCGCCGGTCCTCCTCGGTAAGTTTGTAGAGAGCTTGGCGAGGATCGGGGATCAAGTCCCTCTCAAGTGACGCGTGGGATCGTCGCTTCTCCTGTGCCCGATAACTCAGCCCACGATTGTGGCCGATTCGATAGACATAGGTCCGGATCGAACTCATAGTCCGAAATTGCTCCAGTGCCTGCCAGATCGCCATCAGGATCTCCTGGTACAGATCTCTTCGATCCGCATCCCTCCAGCAGTACCCGAAGGTGAGGCGCCAAAGCGCATCGCCATACTCAACCATGGTTTGGTTGAAGAGCTCATCACGTTTGGCGCTATTCAAGGTCAAGAACAAGGCCCTCGATCAGTGGATCCCGGCCAGCAGATCCTCAGGGCGATAGCTTCGCCCCGCCTGCATGACCCATTCGATCTCGCGAGAGTTGGAGATGTCGACAAGGGGATTTGAAGTCAACAACACCAAGTCCGCCCACTTTCCAGGCTCGATGGTTCCTGTTTCCGCGAGGATGCCCATCACCTTGGCTCCGTTATGAGTCGCGATCTTGATGACCTCCAACGGATCGATCCCGGCATCGCAGAGGAGTTCCAGTTCACGATGAAAGCTGTGCCCTGGAACGATCCAGGGGTTGTTTGCGTCGGTTCCAGCGGTGAGTGTCACTCCCGCATCATGAAGGCGTTTTGCCAATTCCAGGAATTTGGGCCATGCTCTGCGTGCCGACACATAGTCATCTGCGGTCCAGCCAGTGTTGAAGTTGAACCAGGCGCGCCAGTTCTTCAGCAAGCTCGGCGAGGCGATGGCGAGCGCGTCATTCTGGGTGAAAAAGGGATCATCACCACGAACCATCGCTTCGAACATGACCAGGGTAGGGTCTACCGATACTTCGTTCGTTACTAGAGCCTGAATCATCTCAGTGATCTCAGGTCCATTGAAGTCGACTAGCTCAAACCAGCCATACATGAATTGGGATCCGCGCTTCATCATGGCGCGATACTCGGCTCGATTCTCTTTCGGGAGCAAGCTTTCTGAGCCCGGAAAGATGTGAAGGATGTGGTCCAACCCAAGATTTGCTGCCTCCGTCCACGAGGTCTTCATGAGATGGGCGACAGCTTCGACACCTCTGGCGTGGGCCTCATCGACAGCCGCTCCGATCAGGTCTGGAGTGAGTTCGACATAGAGTTTGACCATGTCCACACCGGCATCGGCATCCTCCCGAACCGCGGCGCGAACTTCCTCGACATTGTTGACCTGATTCACGAGTCCCTCGAATGGCGTCTTGTCGATAACCATGCCGGCTACGCGCATCCGCGGGCCGACCAGTGATCCGGCAGCGACCCCCTCTCGAAGAGGGATCAGTTGGGCCGGTGAGCCGCCAGGATCGCGGATGCTCGTAACTCCGTGAGCGAGGAGTGCGCGCATGGATCGGATCGGGATCTCCGGATCCACGGTGAGGGACATGGCGGGGACGCCATTGCTGAGATCCATCTGCACTGGACCCAGGCTGAGGTGTGCGTGCGCGTCGATGAATCCTGGCAGCAGATACTTTCCGTCCGCATTGATCAGGCGGGCACCTTCAGGGATTTCGACAGAGCCACGCGGGCCAACTTGGAGGATGCGCCCATCGACGATCAACACAGCTGAGTCTGTGAGGGGGGCATCGCCTTTACCATCGATGAGGGTGGCGCCGGTGATGGCGACGGTTCCGCTCGAGGGGACCTGCGCTGCGGCGTTCTGAGGAATCGCCAGCAAAAGGGCGATCGTGAGTTGCAACTTGAATGCCTTCATAGGGTCTAGCTGTCGTGATTTCAGTTCACGAGCGGTAGTCCCCTGAGCCGCTGGCAGATTACATGATTCTTTGGATCTTCCTCAGAAGTCAGCCCGATGCGTTAGATGGCATGTGCAAGGTACCGGTACCGCGGTACCGAGTCATACCGGTACCGAGTCAGGCACCTTTTCATCGGAAGAAACGCCCCGGGCAGGGAGGACCCGTTAGTGCCGGTCTTGGACCTCTGCAATCATTTCGTTCGGCTCCCTGATCACGACAGCGCAGCAGCCGGTTCACTGATGCAGAGCCTGGTGCCCATTCCGCCCTTGCCTTCTCGGGCGCTATCAGGGCCTTCGATGGGCTGGGAGCATCTGTCCGGCAAGGCGGTGCATGCTCGTTGGTTCAGAATTGCCCGGGGTCGAACTTCTGATGAAAAGGTGCCTGACTCCGTACACCTACCGATCCTCCGCCAACTTCTCCTCCAATACGGAGATCGCAGTGCTGCGGACCAGAGCGTGCATCGTATTGAGTTGTGCGCTGCGCTCGGACAAGGCTCTCTCCACGCCACCGTCGATGGATTTGACTTGCTGATCGACCAAGTGCAACAGCTCGTCACGGTCAGTCTCCTCGATGAGCTTCCTCAGTCCCTTTAGATCCTCGTCATATCTTTGGTGCAGGAAATGCAAGCGGGGAAGAAGGGCGCTGTACATGGGATCCAAAGTCGGCTCGGCGACTAACATGGTTGCCGCCAGAGCTTCCCGCAGGGTGCGGTACTGCCGGTACGACCGCGCAGCTTCAGATATCTTCTCATAGAGCGCGTCTCGACGAGGCATGTCCGCACTGAGGGGCTGGCGATAACTCTTGTCACCGAGAACTTCTTTGGCAAAGCGCACAGCCTCATTGTCAGCGACATCGGCAGCCCGGCCAGAGTACCAGGCCCGGTACTGATCGATGCCCAGATAGACTTCACCATCCAGACGCACATAGCGGTATCCAAACCACTTTGCGATCTTCCTCATCTTCTTGTCCGAGTCCAAGCTTGCGATCGTTTGAGCAAGGAGTTGGTCAGCTCCCGGCGGGAAGCCCTCGAGAAGGTTGGCAAATTGCTGCTCGTAGGAGAGAGCTTGCGCCGACGCAACTACCTTTCCAGAGTGCCAGTCATAGTGCGAAGCCCGCTGGAGCTCAGGAAGGACGGCAGGGATCGGGAATCTCTCTTCTTGCTTCTGATGCTCTGCCGATCCGGGTTTATGCGAGCGCGTCACTGGTGACTTGCTATCTCGTGGCAATTCTCCGTCTGTCTTCTTGCCAGCCTTCGCTTTCCTGATCGCGGCAAGACAACGTTTCAGGGTCTCGTCCTCGACGTCGGCAAGGCGCTTACCAACTTCTTTGAGAACCAGTGCCTGCTTTGGGCGAGGAAGTGTGGCGAAAGCCCCCTCGATAGAGACATCATCCTGTGCCTGAGGGGCGAGGGAGAGAAGCAGTGTGCCAAGCGTTGCGAACAAGGTAGCCCTTTGGTGACAGTCAACTTCGCTGAGGAGCATATCGCTCACGGAGGGCTTTGCCTGCTTCTCCGAGCATCTGTAGAGATGGCGAGGTCCGGAAAGTGCCT
Source organism: Planctomycetota bacterium (assembly GCA_021776805.1). Lineage (GTDB taxonomy): Bacteria > Planctomycetota > UBA1135 > UBA1135 > UBA2386 > JAJFFD01. The sequence continues at coordinate 2,725 of JAJFFD010000041.1, read as the reverse complement.
GACTCCGTACCTAATCGAATGCCCGGATCGGCTATCCTATGGATCTGTTCCATTCGACAGCTACGAAGTGTGATGGTGGTCCAGTAGGCCTTGGACCGCCCAACGAGTCGGAGACTACAATGGCGAAGATCACAGGAATTGGCGGCGTGTTCCTCAAGTGCAAAGGTGATAGTGCTGCTCTGGCAGCCTGGTATCAGAAGCACTTGAGCATGCCGCTGGAAGACTTCGGCGGCGCAGTCCTCAAGTGGCCTGACGATCAAGCCGAGGACCGGGGCCTCACTGTGTGGCATCTTGCGGACAAGGACAGTAAGTGGTTCAGCCCGAGTGAGTCTTCCTTCATGATCAACTACCGGGTCGACAACCTCGACGAGATGCTGGCGCAACTGCGTGTGGACGGCGTGGAAATCGTCAGCGGACCCGAATCTCACGAGAACGGCAAGTTCGCGTGGATCATGGACCCGGATGGAAACAAGGTCGAGCTCTGGGAGCCGATGATCTGGGACGATAAGAACAAGGGGGATTGAGGTTCATCCCTTTGCGTTTAACCAGCCGATGCAGCAGTCAGTCAAGGATGACTGCACATGAATGAGCGAAGCCGTGGTTTGCTTCTGCTCTTGCTACTCGGCACGATTGCCTTAGGAGTCGGTTCCAGGGAGTTCGCCGAAGAGCTGCCGAGATTTGTCGCGACCTATGCGGGGGATTCACTTTGGGCAGTCGCGCTGTTCTGGCTCTTGGCGTTGTTGGTCAAACAGTCCACCGCTGTGATCGCCGTATCCGCATTGGTGACCTCATTCGCTGTTGAGTTTGGCCAGCTGTATCAGGCTCCATGGATAAACAGCCTGCGTAGCTCACAAATTGGCGGCCTGATCCTGGGGCATGGGTTCTTGTTAAGCGACTTGTACTGCTACACAGTCGGGATCGCCTTTGCTGCCACGGTGGATGCTTTTTGGCTACGCCGAACATCAGGCCCCAGCGCCGAGGCAGATGTCTCGCGATGAGTCTTCCCTGGGTTGCAGAGCAACAGAGACTGGCTGGACTATGTTCTTTTGGCGCGCCCCAGCTCAATCATGGCGCCGAGCCCAGTCCCGCAGCAGCGTCCCCTCGATACTCATCCAACACCTTGCCGAGAATGGCGACATCCGAATCGAAAGTCTCGGGCAACAGCGGCCCGAAGGAGAAGCGGATCCAGTTGTCGTAGGGCGATATGTAGTCAGGATCCTTGGCATGTGGCCGTGCCATGTCGCAGTCGGTGCCTTCGAGGATCGCGGCGCCCTGCTTGAACAGCCGCCGGTTGAGTTCCCTCGCATTAAGGCCATCGGGCAGTTTCATCCAGTGGTAGAAGCCACCGTCACCGGTGAATACCTTGAGACCCATCTTCTCGAAGGCCTCGCCGTAGCGCGCGCGCTGCATGCTGTAGTGCTTCTCGACCGCTTCACGCGCCTGTGCGACTCGTTCAGGTTTGAGCAGTTCAACTGCGTAGAGCTGCGAGGGATGGCTGACGCCTCCCATGCCGAAGCTCGAGAAGTTGGACATGGTCTCGATGTTTGTTTTGCTGCTGACGATCCAACCGATGCGGATGCCCGGGCACTGCAGGCCCTTGGTGCAGGCGCCCGCGAGGAACACGTTGCTGTTGTCGAGATCCTTGACGTAGCGGATGCCGCTGACGCCCTTGGATGGGTGAAACATTTCGTAGGCCTCGTCGAGCAGGATGCCGTTCTTCGACTCCTCTGCCATGGCCATAAGTTCTTCCAATTCGGCGCCGGCGCGCGTGTGACCGGTCGGGTTGCCTGGGTTGGAGATGATCGGCAGGATGTGCGTCTTGTCGTTGAGACCCGTGCGATCGAAATAAACCGAGTTGGGCGGATGGAATCCATTCTCCTCAGTGAACGGAACGACGCGCCAGTTGGTCGCGGTTTGCGTCATGATGTCGACGTAGGCCGGCCATTCGGCGTTGCCGATCCGCACTTCGACGTGCTTCTTCAAGAATGCGAGCACCGCGTAGATGCCGGGTCGGCCACCGGCGAAGACCATGACGTTCTCCGGTGTGATGTTGGTGCCGTAGAAGTTGTTGTAGTGCGCGGCAATCGCTGCGCGTAGGAGCGGGTGTCCCCATGCCTTGGGGTAGAATCGATCTTCCCAGGTGATCTCGACGCTGCTCGGTAGGGGCGGACCACCTTCGAGCTGGGTGGTCAGCGGAAAGCCCTGCGACCAGGGGTGCGTCCCCTCGCTCCCCATGAACTGCCCGAAGCTGTCGCGGAAGGCGTAGAGGGTCTCGTAGATGCCCATCGGTGGGCAATCGTCCGACAAGAAGGAAGCACGCTGCATGGAGGAAACTCGCTAATAGGACGGAGGGGCAAGTGGCGTCGACCGCGCCCCCAAGCTAACCGCTGGGTACCGAGTCAGGCACTTTCTCATCGAAAGAAACGTCCCGGGCAGGGAGCGACCTGTGTGTTCCGATCTTACAGCTCTGCAATTAGTCCTTTCGGCTTCTCGATTACGATTGCGCACGAAGCAGTTCGCTGATGCGGAGTCTGGTGCCCATTCCGCCGCTGCCTTCCGGGCGTCTGCGGCGCTGGGAATCAGGTAGCATGCGCGGTGCCAGGGAACTACCAAGGAGACCCATGGCACGCCTACTCGCTATTGCCTTGCTATTGCTCACGTCTTGTGCCACGACTCGCTTCCTTGACGCGGCGGGGGACTTCGCGGAGGGCCCCACCAATGAGGT
>JAJFFD010000005.1 GCA_021776805.1 Planctomycetota bacterium | reverse complement strand
AGCGGTTGCGGGCGGACCGGGACCTTTCTCTGTGCGGACCAGGCCGGGGTGAAGCCGGACATCGTCAGCTTGGCCAAGCCCCTGGCCGGTGGCCTGCCCATGGGCGCCATGCTGGTGCAAAGAGAGCTTGTGGATTGCATCGGCCCCGGTGACCACGGCTCCACCTTTGCCGGTGGTCCTCTGGTCTGCCGCGCAGCCCTGGTCCTCCTCGACGAACTCGAAGGCGGACTGCAGGCGAAGGTAATCGAGCGTGGCAAGCAGCTGCGCGCCGGGCTCGAGACCCTCCGCGACAAATTCGAATGCGTCCTCGAGGTCCGCGGCATGGGCCTGATGCAAGGGCTGCAACTCAAAGGAGGCGCGGCGGAGCTGCGCTCCATTCTTCATCGCATGGGCCTGCTGGTCGGCACTGCCGGCGGCGAGGTTCTGCGCATTCTCCCTCCCTATGTGATCACGGCGCCGGAGATCGAGACTGTTCTCGACCTGCTCGGTGCCGGGCTCAGCGAACTTCAGGAAAGTCGATCATGACCAAGTTTGGCAAGCTACCGCACAAAGACCTTTTGAGCATCGCGCAACTCAGCGGTGATGATGTGCAACAGATTTTCGCCACCGCCGCCGAGCTGAAAGCGAAGCGTGCTGAACTCAACGATTTGTTGGCCGGAAAGAAGTTGGCCATGATCTTCGAGAAGGACAGCCTGCGCACGCGCTTCACCTTCGACATCGGCATGCAGGACATGGGCGGCCATGCGGTCTTCCTGGATCACCGGGATGCGCGCATCGGCTCACGAGAGGCGGTGCGCGATGTAGCCCGCAACCTGGAGCGCTGGGTTGATTGTGTGGTCGCTAGAACTTTCAAGCACAGGGCCGTGGTCGAACTGGCGGAGAACTGCTCCATCCCGGTAATCAATGGACTCACCGACTACTTGCATCCCTGTCAGGCGCTGAGCGACTTCTTCACCCTGACGGAAAAATGGGGAGACGTCAAAGGCAAGCGCCTCACCTACATCGGTGATGGCAACAACACTTGCCATTCGCTGATCTACGCAGCTGCCAAGCTGGGCACCAACATCACCGTCTGCACACCGGAAGGCTACGAGCCCAACGCCAAGGTCATCAATCAGGCGATGATCGCTGGCCAGGAATCGGGCTCGGAGCTCCGCATCATGAATGAGCCGAAGGAGGCCTGCGAGGGCACTAACGCCGTCTACACCGATGTCTGGGCGAGTATGGGCCAGGAGGACGAGGTCGAGGAGCGGGCTGGCCTCTTCCGTGAGTACCAAGTCGATGAGGAGTTGATGGCGCTGACGGACAATGGGCTGTTCATGCACTGCCTGCCCGCCCACCGCGGCCATGAGGTCACTTCCGGCGTCATGGACGGGGAAAACTCCATCGTCTTCGATATCGCCGAAAACCGTCTGCACGTGCAGAAGGCCATCATGCTGTTGTTGATGAACGGAGAGGGATCATGAGCAAGAAAGTCGTACTCGCCTATTCTGGAGGTCTCGACACCTCGATCATCATTCCCTGGTTGCAGGAGAACTACGGCTTGGAAGTGCATGCCCTCGCCGGTGACGTGGGTCAGGGCGCGGGTGAACTCGAAGGACTGGAGGAGAAGGCGCTGGCAACCGGCGCCGCATCCTGCCGCATCGTCGATCTGCGCAGGGAATTTCTCGAGGACTATGTCTGGCCCTGCATGCGCGCCATGACCGTCTACGAAGGCCGCTACCTCCTGGGCACGAGCATGGCTCGGCCGGCCCTGGCCAAGGCCCAGGTCGAATACGCCAAGGAGGTCGGTGCGGAGTACATCTCCCATGGCTGCACGGGCAAGGGCAACGACCAGGTGCGCTTCGAGCTCGGCTATCTCTATCTGAATCCAAATCTGAAGGTCATCGCCCCATGGCGCGAGTGGGATATCCAGAGCCGAGAGGATGCCCTGGACTACGCTGCCAAGAAGGGCATCCCAGTGGCGGCGAGCGTGGAGAAGATCTACTCCCGCGATCGCAACCTCTGGCACATCAGTCATGAGGGTGGCGTTCTGGAGGATCCGGCGGAGGCTCCGCCGGAGGATGTCTGGATGCTCACCTGCGACCCGATACAGGCTCCCGACGAAGCCGAGGAGATCACCATCGGCTGCACTGCGGGGGTGCCAACCAGCATCAACGGCGAAGGGATGGAAGCGGTCAGCCTCCTGGAGAAGCTCAACCAAATAGGCGGCAAGCACGGGGTCGGTCGGGTAGACATCACCGAGAACAGGCTTGTGGGCATGAAGTCCCGCGGCGTCTACGAGACTCCTGGTGGCACCATCATCCTCGAGGCCTTGCGCAGTCTGCGCAGCCTGACCTTGGAGCGGGATACCTTCCGCATGGCGGAGAAGCTCATGCCTGAGTACGCAGACCTGGTCTACTCCGGCCGTTGGTTCCATCCCCTGCGCGAGGCCATGGATGCCTTCTTCAAGAAGACCTGCGAGTTCGTCACCGGTGAAGTCCGCGTCCGGCTTTACAAGGGAACGGCCACGGCCCTCTCCATCTCCAGTCCGCACTCTCTGTACTCGGAGGACCTTGCCACCTTTGGCGAGAGCGCCAACTTCGACCAGGCGGACAGCCGCGGCTTCGTCAAGCTCTATGGCCTGCCCGGCGCCGTCGCCGCCAGCCAGAGATTGGAGGCGAGCAATTGAGCAAACTCTGGGGTGGCCGCTTCAGCGGCAGCTTGGATCCCTTCTTTGCCGAGTTCAATCGGAGCTTGCCCTATGACCGGCGACTCTTCGATCAAGATCTCGACGGCAGCATCGCCTGGGCCAAGGCCCTGGGTGAGGCGGGCGTTCTCAAGAAGACGGAAGTGAGCAAGCTGCAACGAGCGATCAAGAACCTGCGCCAAAAGGTAAAGGCGGATCCGAATTTGCTCGTTGCCGAAGACGAGGACATCCACAGCTTCGTCGAGCGCATGCTCGGCGAGGAGGTCGGCAGCCTCGCTCGTAAGCTGCATGCAGGGCGCTCACGCAATGACCAGGTCGCCACCGACCTCAAGCTCTACCTGCGAGAAGCGGTGCAGAAGCTCGGCGCCTGCTGCCACTCGCTCATGAGCAGGCTCGTGCAGATCGCGGTGGAGCATCCGGCCACGCCCTTGCCGGGATACACCCATCTGCAACGGGCGCAGCCCCTGACTGTGGGTCACCATGTTCTCGCCTATGTGGAGATGCTCGATCGGGACCGAACCCGTCTCGACGACGCCGCCAAGCGCATGGATACCTGTCCTCTGGGCAGCGCCGCCCTGGCTGGCAGCGGCATGCCCGTCGACCGCCGGCAGATCGCCGCGGACCTGGGCTTCACCGCCCCCACCCGCAACAGCATCGACTCGGTGGCCGATCGGGATCACGTCTGCGAACTGCTCTTCGCCATGAGCATGATCATGATCCATCTCTCGCGATTGGCAGAGGACTGGATCTTCTTCGCCAGCCAGGAGGCGCGCTTTCTCGAGTTCAGCGATGCGGTCGCCACCGGCTCGAGCCTGATGCCGCAAAAGAAGAACCCGGATGCCATGGAGTTGATCCGCGGCAAGGCCGGCAGAGTAGCCGGGCACTTGAACGCGATGATGATGACCTTGAAGGGCCTTCCCCTGGCCTACAACAAGGACATGCAGGAAGACAAGGAAGGGCTCTTCGATGCGATCGATACCTGCAGCGCTTGCCTGACCGTGGCCGCCACCGCGGCGTCCAATCTGCGCTTTGACAGGGAGCGCTGCCTCGAGGCTTGCAGCTATGGTTTTCTGGACTCGACGGATCTCGCCGATCTGCTCGTGGCCGCAGGCGTTCCATTTCGCGATGCCCATGAGCGCGTCGGCATCGCCGTCCGCCAGGCCATCCAACAAGGAATCGAGTTACGTGATCTGCCGCGCGCCCTGCAGCAGGAACTCTTCCCCGAGATCGATCAACCCCTGGCCAAAGAACTGAGCATCGAGAAGGTGCTCGCCCGCCGCCAGGTTCTGGGGGGTAGTGCCCCGAAACGCGTGCGGCAGGAGATAAAGAGATGGCAGAAGAAACTCGCAACCTGAACGCGGTTCAACTCCGCAAGGCCACGGTCCTGGACGCGAACGCGATCCTAGGACTTGTCAATCAGTTGGCCCTAGAGCAGATCATGCTGCCGCGCTCACCGGCATCGGTTCTTGAGAACATCCGCGACTTTGTCATCGTCGAGGTCGATGGTGAATTTGCCGGCTGCGGCGCCCTCCATGTCTGCTGGTCGGACATGGCGGAGATCCGCTCGATTGCGGTCTCTCCAGCGCGGCAGGGCCTCGGTCTTGGTCGCATGATGGCGGAGGAGATGATCCGCGAAGCCGAAGCACTCGGCTTGCCGCGAGTATTCGCATTCACCTATGTGCCCGAGTTCTTCCACCGCATGGGATTCGACGTCGTCGAGCACGCCTCTCTCCCCCACAAGGTCTTCAACGACTGCCTCAACTGCCCGAAGTACCAGGCCTGCGACGAGATCGCCGTTATGAAGATCCTCAAAGAAGACGCGCTCCCGACTCTGAGCTCCCTGCCCATGCCGAAGCGGCCTTGAGCGCTACTCGGCCCGGGCGACGGCGAGCAGATCCTCGAGAGCGACTCGGCCCTCGCAAGCCTTGCTGCGCCCATCTTCCATGAGTCGCTGGTAGCCCGCGAGGCGCGCCGCGTCCATGAGTTCGGCCTCGGGAGCCCCTGCAGAGATCAGTCGACTGAGCGTGCCGTCGACCGGCAGCACCTCGTGGATTGCCAGGCGGCCGCTGCGACCCTTGTCACGACAAGCGTTGCAGCCTTTGGCATCGCGTAGGCCCTCGGGCGGCTTGTCTGCAGCGAAGCCACAGGCCTGCAAGATCTCTGGAGTTGGGTCCGCTGGGCTTGCACAGCGATCGCAGATCGTCGGCAGCAGTCTTTGTGCCAGCACCGCGCGCAGGGCCGGGCCGAGCAGATAGGGTTCGACGCCCATATCGATCAATCGAAAGATGGCCCCAGGAGCGTCGTTGGTGTGCAAGGTAGAGAGCACCATGTGTCCGGTAAGTGCCGCTTGGATTGCTATCGCAGCAGTCTCGGCATCGCGAATCTCACCAACCATGACCACATCCGGATCCTGGCGCAGAATTGATCGGAGGGCATTCGCAAAGGTCCGGTCGGCCTTGGCATCCACTTGCACCTGAGTGGTTCCAGGCAGGTCATACTCCACCGGATCTTCGACAGTGACCAGGTTGCGAGAAGCCGCGTTCAGTTCTCGCAGGGCAGCGTACAGAGTCGTGGTCTTGCCAGACCCAGTCGGACCGGTCACCAGCACCAGCCCATTCGGCCGCTTGAATCCACTGCGAAAGAGATTCAGGTTGTGACGCGCAATTCCGAGCTTCTCCAACTCGAGGCAGACGCTCTTCTTGTCCAGGACGCGCATGACCATCTTCTCACCGAAGATGCTCGGCAGGGTAGACACGCGTAGCTCGACGCCACCTTCTTCATCTTCGTTGAGCATGAAGCGGCCATCCTGAGGCTTGCGTGATTCGCCAATGTCCATGTTCGCCAGAACCTTCAGGCGCGAGACAACTGGACGGTGCAAGAAGAGTGGAAAGCTGTGCAAGAGTTCCAAGTCACCATCGACACGCAGGCGCACGCGAAAGGAATCTCGCTGTGGCTCTAGGTGGATGTCACTGGCTCCGGAGCGCAGCGCATCCTCCGTGATGTAGTCCACCAGCTGCACGACGGCGTTGTCGCCGGCGACCTCTTGTAGTTTTTCGGCATCTGCCAGGAGCTCTTGATCCGCATCCGAGCCGCGGAAACTGGCGATCAGGCCTTCGATGCCAGTCGTCCCACGCTCTTGTCGACGCAGAGCGCGATCGATGGCAGTCGGCGTGCTGATGCCAACCTGCACTGAGGAGTTTACCACCTCCTGAATCGCGTCCACGGTCAGAAGATCGAAGGGGTCTTCCAAGACTACGGTCAGGATCCCATCATCATCGTCCACCGCGACGGCGCGATGACGCTTGGCCACATCGAGGGGAATTCTGTGCAGGGTTGTTGGATCGAGCTTGCGCTCATCCAAACGGTAGAACTCGAGTCCGAGGGCCTCTGCCCAGGAACTGTAGCAATCCACCTCAGTTGCCAGGTCTCGCTCGATCAGAGTGGCGAACCAGCGGGTTTCCTTGCCTCGCGCTTCCAGTAGCAGGTCACTGAGGGCTTGCTCCTCCCCACCAGTCTTCCTGGCCAGAATCTCGACAATCTCATCGGTGCCTGATGCAGCCATCATCGATGCATCGGCAGGCTGCAATGCCCAACTCAAGGCTCAACGGAGCCATTGGCAGCGGAGAAGCTCAAGACAGGGAATACCCGGGACCGATAGCTCGACCATGACCACATCTCATCCGTCCCATCGAAATGATGGCTTCACGCTCGTTGAAGTCATCGTTGTGCTCGCGGTGGTGCTTCTGCTGTCAGGCATCGCAGTACCTCTCATCAGCGGCTATGTCGAAGATAGTAAGCGTGCTCGCGGTGAAGCAGAAGTGAAGATGCTCGCTGCTGCCGTCTCCAGTGCCTACAAGGACGTGGGCATATTCCCCTCACGCAACTCGAGCAGTAGCAACAGCACTGTCAGGTGCCTGTGGTCCGGACCGACCGCACCCACCGCCTCGACCTTTGTTTCGAGCGGCGGACACAACTTCTATCAGTGGGCGGCGAGCTCGTCCAACGGCGACAGTCTCGACAACCAGTTGTTGAGCAACACGCCGCAGGGTTCCAGTGGCGCCGCCTATCCGACGACAGGTAATATTCGTTGGCGTGGCCCCTATCTAGCCGGGTCATCTCCTCTCGATCCCTGGGGACGACCGTACTTGGTGAACGTGTATAGCTCCTTCAATACACACAACACCAACAACAAGCGCATCTACGTTCTCTCGGCAGGTCCGGACGGTCGCATCGACACCGGCGAGCGCGCCCGTGCCACCGACGACATCGCCGGCGACGACATCGCCATCATCCTCCACCAGCGTCAGTAGGGTCGTCTAGCCGCTCAATCCCCAGGCGGCAGGAAGCACATCTTGTGGTACAGCTCCACATACCTGGATGAGGCCGGTCGTGAAGGCACTGCCACCCTCGAGGCACGCGATGAACAGGATCTCCACGAAATCCTGCATCGCCAAGGCCGGATGCTGCTCCGCGCTACGACAGGAAAGGCTGAGGTCAAGGTCAAGAGCCGACGCTTTCCACCCAAGAAGCTGCTGATCTTTACTCAGTCCATGGAGAGTTCCCTGGATGCAGGGGTTCCAGTTCTCCAGGCTCTCGAATCCATCAAGGATCAGGAAGAGGATCCGCGCTACGAGACTGTCTACGACGGACTCTGTGAACGCTTGACCGGTGGCGGCAGTCTGGCCGAGTGTCTGCAGGCCTATCCGCGGAGCTTCTCCCCGATCTACGCCTCTCTGGTGCACGCCGGCGAATCCTCGGGAAAGCTTCCCAGCGTCTTCGCAACCCTGGGCTCCTTCCTCGAGTGGCGCAGCGAACTGGTCGCAACCGCCCGCCAGGCGATGATCTATCCGGCCATCGTCATGACCGCGGCCTACGGGCTCGTGCTCTTCCTGCTTACTTTCGTAATTCCTAGCCTCGGCGATGTCATCGGCAAGCTGGGTGCAGACGAGCTGCCTACCGCCAGCCTTTGGCTCATCTCCATCAGCGCTACTGTCAACGAGAACATCCTCCTGGTCCTCGCATCCAGTCTGGCACTGGTGATCGCCCTGGTCTTCGCCATGCGTACGGATCGCGGCCGAGCGATTCTGACCGGCAGCCTCAATCGCCTGCCCATCGCTCGCACAGTGGTGAGCACGATCAACATCGCTCAACTCTGCCGCACCATGAGCGCCCTCTTGAGCTCGGGCATCACGGTCATCCAGGCGATGGAACTGGCCGAACCCGCACTCTCTCTACCCACTCTCCGCAACGGTCTAAGGCAGAGTAAGGAGAAGATCCTTACTGGCAGCAAAGTGCACAGCGCCCTGCAAGAAGTCAAGCTGCTGCCACCGGTGGCCCTGAGCATGGTGCGAATTGGCGAGGAGTCTGGGGATCTTCCCAAGTGCTTTGACCGATTGGGTCGGATGTACGACCGGGAAGCCAAAGCCGCTGTCAAGCGAGCCTTATCCATGCTCGAGCCTGCAGTCGTCGTCGCCCTCGGCGTCATCATCGGCAGCGTCGCTGCGGTCATCATCAGTACGCTCTACACAGCAGTCGGAGGACTGGGACGATGAGACAGGATGGATTCGCCATGCTCGCTCTCATCATCGCGGTTGGCGCCGCCTCCGCCGCAGGTCTCGCCATCTTCGGCAACAAACTAAGACGTCCTGTTCAGGTCGAGCACTTGGCTACAGCCGAGGCTCGACTGGAAGCAAGCATCGATTCTGCGCTGCAAGCCTACCAACAGTCCGGCAACTTCCCCGTCGACCTGAGCTCCCTGGCAATCGCGGTTGGTCTCGACCCCGCTGCAGAATGGCGACTTGATCCCTTCGGCGGCGGCACTGACCTCGACTATCAGCTCAGCGGCATCCCCGGGAGCCTCGTCATCCGCAGCCGTGGGCCGGATGGCTCCCTGGGCAGCTCGGATGATCTCCAGGTTCAGCTCAGTGAGCAGTTTCCAGGTCGGGCTCGCAGCCGCAATCACCTGCGCCTGCTCAGAGTTCGATTCTACAACAGCCCCTTGATGGACGACCCGGGGATGGCGCCGGTGGAACGACAGGCCCTGCGCATGCACATGCGCAGCTATGCCATCGCCCAACGGCAACTGCTCTTCGCCGCGGCGGCAGACAAACCAGCTCTCATTGCCAACCGTGATTCGGCAGCGAGTCAAATCCAGGCCATTCGAAGCTCACACGGCTTGCCCGCGATCCCGGCTACCGCCACCGGCCCGGGCGGTCTCTGCGAAGCTCTTGGCATCTCCGACTCACTCGGTATCGATGGCTTCGGCAGCCTGCTGATAACCGGCGATGTGGGCTTTCTCAGTGTAGGCGGCGATCGTTCGGGAGGTACGGACGATGACCTCTGAGAGGAGCGCATCCATCGCAGGCTTCACTCTCGTCGAGGTACTGGTCGTACTCGGTGTTCTCGGAGTCTTGGCGGGCATGGCGACTCCTTTGGTCTCGGCCTTGGTAGATGCACAACGCCGGGATGAGGTGCGCCTCGAACTCGCCGAGATCAACGCAGCACTGGAGAACTACTACTTCGACAAGGGCAGCTTGCCTGCCTCATTGGGCGCAAGCGACTTTTATGCGATCTACCTGCAACCAGGAGTCAACGGGCGCGCCATCGAGGACCCCTGGGGTCAAAACTCGGAGTACCTCTACCAAACGACGAGCAATCCCGACCTGGCCAACATCCACAGCCGCGGCGAGAACGGGATAGACGATGGCTTCAATAACGAAGAACATCGCGTGTCCTTCCATGGGGCCATCCCCGGTGCGAAGCGTACCAGGATTCGTATGCGCGTCATCATCGAGGTGATGGCGAACTACCTCGAAGCAGGTGGTGCCCTCACCGGGAGCTGGCCTACGGATCGCGCCGCCATGGGATTGGGGGTGGAGTACGCCAACGACGGCTTCGGCAGCGCCTTCACCTTGGACGCTGCCAGCTATGTCCTGCGCAGCGCGGGAGCGGATCGCGTCATGGGAAACGCGGACGACCTTTCGTCATGAGGAAAGCATGAAGAACCAACGACGTGTCTTCCTGGAGATCGACGAAAACCTGCTGACCCTCAGCCTGGTGATGTTTCGTGGCAAGGCGGTGCAGCTCCAAGAGTGCCGTTCCGTAGAAGTGGACGACCTGCGCCCGGACCGCATCAGCAAGGCCATTTCTCCCCTGGTCAATGATCTCGGCCTCAAAGACCTGCCCTGTCACATAGCCTTCGGGGATCGGCGCTTCGTGCATGCTCGCACGACCCTGCCGCGGCTCGAGTCGCAGGAATTGCAGGCACTGGTTGATCGTGAAATCCGTCGCGAAGGCAGCCTCTCAGGCGACAAGAAGATTCTCTCCGAAGCGCGCTTGGTTCGGAAACTGAAGGATGGGCGCTATGAGTTCACCCTCACCGCCGTGCCTGCAGATGTCTGGGCACCCATCAGCGAGGGGCTGATTGCAGCTGGCTTGAATATCGTGCAGATGACATCTCTCGATGATGCCACCGCTGCCTCTCTAGCCAAGACCGAGCAAGGACCCTTCGCAATCCTCGATCTGGGCACGAGCAGGATTCGCTTCGTGCACTGCGAAGGCCGCAGTGTGCGACAGGTCCGGCGTATCTTCCTGCCCTCGACCAATCTGAGTGATGCAGCCGATGCAGCCATGGCCGCATCCCACCTTGCCCTCGAGATTCCACGCACTCTGGACTTCCTCTCCGGACTGGGCTGCGAAGCACCAGGGGCACTGCTCGTCAGTCAGCGCCTGAGCCTCTCCGAGGATGACCTGATGATCATCCGCGGCGACATCCCGGTATGCCGCCGTCTGGAAGCCAATTTCACCCAGGAGGGAGATGGGGAGACCAAGCCGAGTCTGGCCACCCAAGGGCTGATCAACACAGTCATCGAGGCATCCTCCCGTAGCTTGCTCGCCAACAAACCGATCATCGTTCCCAGGCCCATATACCTGTCCATGTCCTGGGCAGCGATCCTCGCCCTGGCCTTCATCACCTGCCTGGCGGGCGTCATGGTGAATGCAGACCTCGAAGCTGCACAAGCGGACCTGGATCGTATCAACCTGGCGACCAATGAACTCGCCGGTCGTACTGCTGAGTGGATCGAGGCCAACACTCCCGAGGAAACAGCCTCGGATCCTCGGCTCGCGGCTCTTCTGGAAACGAGACGGCCAATCAGCCATCTGGTCGCTGAAGTCTGTCGCAAGGTACCGGAAGGGATGCATCTAACCGGCCTTCGCCTGCTCAGCCAGGACCGCATCGAGGTCACCGCCAGCGTCAGCAGCGGCAGTCGATTGGAAAGCCTCGGACTCGCTGCCAAGTTCGTGCAGAGCCTGGCCACCATCCCCTACCTGAGCAAGCAGAGCGAGGAGATCGAGGAGAACCGGTTGGCTCCCGAGAACCTGAGATTCAGAGTTCTCCTGCACTGGAGGACCCCATGAAGCTCAAAGCTCTGGCACGACCGACATCGCTGGTCCCCATTATCGCCCTGCTGGTCTCGAGCGCCTGGTTGCTCATGACCTTCGGCGACCACCGCATGGTCAGCGCCGAACTGGACAAGGCACGCTTCGCTCTCGGGAACTCGAATAGCGGCCTGCGTGACCTACAAGATCGGCCCTCCCAGCCGATGATCCGCCAGGAAGCCTGGGAGCTCCTCGAGTCTCAGGAAGTCTCGGCTCAGCTCCTGCGCATCGAGACAATCGCCAGCAAGGCAGATCTCGATCTGCTCGGCATGCACGCTCCACCCTCGACCTTTCCCGGAAGACAAAGCTACAAACTCACGGCAGGAGGCTCCGCAGATCAAGTCTGCGCCTTCCTGGTCTCCATCGAATCCGAGCGCCAGCTTCTGCTCGTTCAGGAATTCGCTTTGACTCCCGCCCGTGATGGCAGGGTCAAGATGGACATCACACTCGCTAGCTACCATCAGGTAGCCAAGGAGGGTGGATGAAGGCCCGTCGATCATCACCGACCAAGCTGGCCATCGCCTTTGTCTTTCTCGCGGTCGGTGGGTGGTTCTTCGTACAGAACCTGCTCGGCGAATTCGGCGCCAAGGGCGGTCCCGGTTCCATGCTTTCCATTCAGGATCCCTCGGATGAGGAGGACCTGACCGAGATCCCAGCAGGCACCAAATCCGTGGACTTGCTCGCGGTGGTTGGCAGCTGTGACCTGCTCAGACCGGTACCCACCCCCTTCCTCATGGATCCACGCTTCATTCCGGCTAGTCCCGGGGCGGGAGATCTCAACGCAGATAGCAGGCCTGCGAGCGACAAGCCAAAGAGCAGCGATCCAAACGCGCCGCCGCCCATGACTATCAGCTTGATTCTGCGTGCTGGCGATGCACAGCGGGCAGTCGTTGACAACAGGGTTGTCGGTATCGGCGATTCGGTCGCCGCCGGCACCGTCAAGAGAATCGCCGCGGAAGGCATCGAGATCGAAATGGTCGGAGGCCGCAGCTGGTTCTACACGATTCAAGCGCCCTACCCACTCGGCTACGAGGCACCAAGAGAAGGCGAGGGCGCGCCCGAGCATTCGCCAGAGGATAGAGACTGAACATGAACTTCCCAAGGACCCGCATCTCCTCTGCCTTCCTTCTATGCCTGGCGGCCTGCACGACCATGAACATGCCGGAGCAGAGCCCGAACGCAGTCATCGAAACGCCACGACCCAGCTATCAGCCGATGCTCCTCCTGCCTCTCCCCGAATTGGCGGGCGAAGAAAACGAAGGCGCGCGACTGGAGTCCTTTGTCGGACGAGACACACCGGTGCAGGAGATCCTCCTCTCCATGTTCCGGGATTCGGACATCAACATTCTCCTCGACACGGATGTCGACGGATCCCTCACCTTTGACATCAAGAACACGACCGTAGAGAGCGCCTTCGAAGCACTGCTGAGGAGCCTCGACCTCAGCTACGAATGGGATGGCTCCTTCCTCCGTGTCCAGCGGCTAGTGCGGCGCTCCTTCGACGTGGATATCCTCAGTGCCAGCAGCGAATCCTCCGGCAGTGGCGGTGGCGGCCAGGGTGAGCAGGATCAAGGCGACTCGAGTCCATGGAGCAGCATGGAGGAAGATCTCAGTCTCATACTGGGCGAAGAAGGTTCCCTGCTCATCAACGACATCGCCGGCATCGTCCAGGTCGAGGCCAGGCCTTCCACGATCCTGCAAGTGCGTGACTACCTCGACAGCATGGTGCGAAGGGTCAACAACCAAATCAGTCTGGAAGCCCGCATCCTCGAAGTGAGCCTGAATGACGAATTCGCACTGGGCGTCAATTGGCAACTCCTGCCTGACTTTCTGAACACCAACGAATTGGGCACACTCGCCGGCGGCGCGATGATTTCGCAGACCGCAGCTTCGGGCGGAACAGCCCTGAACGTGGGCATTCTCAAGACGGACAACTGGGAACTCTTCGTCGACGCCCTCGAAACTCAGGGACAGGTACGCGTGCTGGCCAGCCCCCGCGTATCGACGATGAACAACACGCCAGCAAGCCTGCGTGTGGTCAACCAACTCCCGATCATCGACCGAGAAGTGATCGACTCCCTCGGCGGTCTCCGCACTCAGTACGACGTGCGCTTCGTGGACGCGGGCGTAAATCTGCAAGTCACTCCGCAGATCGGCTCGGATGGCATGATCACTGTCCGCATCAATCCGGACATCACCGATCAGACCGGCACCGTGACCACTCCCGACGGATTAGTAAGTGAGCCTATCCTCTCGACTCGTGAAACGAATTCTTCGGTCCGGGTGCCCAATGGGCAATCCATCGTCATCGGCGGTCTCCGCAGCACACGCAAAACGGAGGAACTGAACGGGATACCCTTCCTGGCGGACATTCCCCTCCTGGGCGCCTTCTTTCGCAGCACGGTGCAAACTCGGGTTGAAGCCGAGCTCATCATCGTGCTCGTACCACGCATCATCGAGCGCTCCTGGATGGATGAAGAATTGCAGCGCGCTGCAGATCGACTCATCGCTTTGCGGCGTCCATTCAAGGTCAGTAGCCTGGACTTGGAAGGCTTCCGCACCGAGGACTGGAAGTCAGGTCTGTTGCAGGGAGAGATCCACGGCGCCTACGACCCGGCGCTCCGCCTGCAAAGCCCGAAGAGTGGGATAGGCAGCAGCCGCTCACTCACCGTCTCACGCAAGGGTCTGGCAGGACGCCTCATCGACCGGGCTGCCCAGGCCCTGCAGGACGGCGATGTCACTCAAGCCATCGAGGATCTGGAGCAATCCAGCCGCTTGGATCCAGATGCCGCCAAGGCATACCTCTACGCCGGAGTTCTGCACTCCCAGCGCAGCGAGTTTCGACTGGCACGCATCCAGTTGGAAAAGGCCAGCGCCCTCCTCCCTGATGACGTTCTCGTGCTAACGGCTCGCGGTGCCGTCGAGTTGGCGGCGGGCTCTCCCTTCCGCGCCCGCAAGTTCCTCGAGCTCGCCCACGCCAAAGCCAACAACCCGGTTTCGGCGAGCAATCTGGGCGCAGCCCTCATCGCAACCCAGGAATTCGTCGCCACGCGCGCACTCTTGGAGTCTTTCGAGGGAGAACTTCCGGCTGAGCTGAGCGCCAACCTGGCCTTCGCTCAGATGCGCCTTGGAGATCGCGAGAAGGCCCGTGAGAGTCTTCGGCGAGCAACTTCCGCGGGAGCAGACCCTCGCGATCCAAGGATCCTGGCGTTAGCCCAGGAACTCGCTGAAGAGCCCGAAGCCAAGGAAGAAAACCTGTAGGGATTCTCCACAGCCAGGGGTTCCAGCTAGAGCTTCTCGGGGGTCGAAAGTATGGGCAGCGACTCGTCCTCCATGGAGGGCAGAGTCAAGCCGGGATGGGAGACGCAAGCAAACAAGGGAAGGGAGGGTTCCTCCGCACCAAGATCGCGCGACGGATCTTCGCCCTCTTTGTACTCTGCGCCCTCCTGCCGCTGGTGGTCCTGGCCTTCTTCTCCTTCATGCAGATCTCCGGCCAGCTGCAAGAGCAGGCCAGCAATCGACTCTACCAGCGCAGCAAGGCCTTCGGGTTGTCAGCTCACGAGCGCCTGCTCGGGCTCGAGAAGGACCTGCAAGAACTCGCCGAACAAATCGCCGACTCCCGTGACCTCGAACGACTGATCAAGAAGTCTGGCTGGAATGCCATGTTCAAGTTCGATGGCTTGCTCTTTCTCGATGCAGAGGGCAAGGACATCCATCGCCTGAAAAGCATGCCCGAGGAGTTGATCCTGCCAGCGAATGCACGCGATCACTTGGCCGCAGGCAATTCTCTGCTCTTCACCTCTGCCAGAGGCCTCAAGGAGGCAGACGTTCTCATCGCCCGGCCCGTGCCCCCGGTCACCGAGGAATGCAACATCCTCATTGGCAAGATCAACCCCGAGTACTTCTGGGAAAGCGCCATGCTGAAGTACGAGTTCGATCTTCACGTCACCGACAGGCAAGGGCGCGTGCTGACCTCGACTCTCTCCGCGACGGACAGCATGACCCTGGAGCAGAGCGCCGAGCGCGACATCAACACCGCCTTTCGCTGGGAAGGTCAGGAGCAAGCCTACCAGGCTTACTCCTGGCAACTCTTCATGCAACGACACTTCATGGATGACTGGACCTTCGTGCTCAGTCAAGACGAGAAGACCATTCTCGGTCCCATGCAAAGTCTCCGACGGAACTTCATTCTGGCGACCATCCTCTCATGTCTTCTCGTGGCTCTCCTGAGTTCGCAGCAGATTCGCCGCTCCATGACACCGATCCTCCAATTGCGCGAAGCTACGGACAAGGTCTCTGAAGACGACTTCGGAGTGCAGGTGGCGATCAACAGCGATGATGAATTTGGCGAGCTGGGTCTGGCCTTCAATGAGATGACCACACGCCTGAAGAACTACCGCAGCGAACGAGAACAGAACGAGCAGGATCTGCTCGATGCTTTCGAAAACGCCCTGCGCGCCGCAACTCTCGAGTCGCAGTTTCTGGCCAACGTCTCCCACGAACTCAGAACGCCAATCACTTCGATCCGTTCCTTCGCCGAGCTCCTGCGGGAGTATGGCGATGAGGACACGGAGACCAAGGATGAGTTCCTGGGCATCATTGTCGCCGAATCAGATCGACTCATGCGTCTCATCGAGGACATCCTCGACTTCAGCAGGATCAGCTCCGGCAGCCTGCGCATGGACTACAAGAAGGGGCCCCTGCAGGAGACCCTGGTGGACGTGGTCAAGAGACTCGAACCCCTGGCCGGGCGCACCGGCGCTCTCCTGGGCATAGAAATCGACGGCGTTCTGCCGGAGATGTGGTACGACCGGGATCGCATCATCCAGCTATGGACAAACCTGATCTCCAATGCGATCAAGTTCTCCATGATCCCCGGTGACCGCATCGACATTCGTGCGCGAATCGAAAACCGCGAAGTCATCGTCGAAATCCAGGACGAAGGACCGGGCATCAAGCCCGAGGATCAGCAGTTCATCTTCCAGAGATTCCGCCAGGTCAGCACGGACTTGATCACGGACAAGCCGAAGGGCACGGGACTCGGACTCACCATCGCCAACGACATCGCCTACTACCACGAGGGGCGCATCGAGGTGGAAAGCAAGGAAGGCGAGGGCGCCATCTTCCGGGTCTACCTACCGATCTTGGATCGCAAGCCCAAGCTGAAGGGTCCGCCGCCATCTTCGGAAGCGGACTTCGCCATCGCCGCGAGCAACTAGCCGATGCCCGGCATGGGCACCGGTGGCGTGGGCAGATCGCCGAAGCCGTAGTCCCTTGGCCCGAGGCGTTCAGAGGCGAGGGCCTCATCCCAGCTCACCTGCCGACCGGAGTACGTCGCCATACGCCCCATGATCGCGGTCATGCTGCTCTCCGCACCCTGCCGCCCTTCGTTGATGGGCGCGCCGGCGCGAATACTCGCGAACAGGTCGTCGTGCTCGGTCTGGTAGGGATTGTTCTTCTCACCCGTGTAGCGCCAAGGCTTCTCGCCCTTGATCTCCCAGTTGCCGGTATTCATGTCGCAGCGACCCTTGCTCCCGATCAAGTGCTCGGAGACGTCGTTCTTGCAACCGACCATCTGCCGACACTGGCTGAACATGAACGAACCATCGGCATACTCGAACTGCACTGCGTGGTGGTCGAAGATGTGACCGAACTTGGGGTCGGTGCGCATCTGTCTGCCGCCCATGCCCTGTGCACGAATGGGATGCGCCCGCTTCGCCCAGTTGATCACGTCGATGTTGTGAATGTGCTGCTCGACAATGTGGTCACCGGAGAGCCAGGTGAAGTAAAGCCAGTTGCGCATCTGCCACTCCATGTCGGACCACTCGGGCTGCCTGTCCTTTACCCAGAGCTCTCCCATGTTCCAGTAAGCACGAGCAGCGAGGACTTCACCGATCTCGCCGGCATGCACCCGCTTCATCGCCTCCAGGTAGCCATACTGGTGATGCCGTTGCAGCCCGACACCAACCGCCAACTTCTTCTGCTTCGCTTCCTGCGCACTCGCCAAGACTTGCCGCACACCATCGCCGTCTACCGCGACGGGCTTCTCCATAAAGACGTGCTTGCCGGCCTTGACCGCCGCCGCAAACTGCTGTGCCCGAAAGTGGGGTGGCGTCGCGAGGATGACCAGATCGATGTCGCTGGCCAAGACCTTTTCATAGGCATCGAAGCCGACGAAGCGATGCGACTCCTCCACCTTGACCCGCTCCGCCACTCCGCTCTCCGGATTCTCGAGGATGCCGAGACTACCTTGCAGTCGATCGGCGAAGGCATCGCCCATGGCCACCAACTTCACGTCACCCTTTGTGCTCAGCGCCTGCCGGGCTGCGCCGGTGCCGCGCCCGCCACAGCCAACCAGGCCGACACGGATCAACCCTTCACCATGCCCTGCTGGACGCGGAGCTCCCGTGGCGGCGGCGAGCATGGGAACGGAGAGGGCCAGACCGGCTGAACCGGCCAAGAACTCGCGGCGAGAGGGACTAGGAGAATGGTCGCTGTTCTGCATCATGGCTACCTTGGGCTAGCTGGATCACCCAAAGGTAACGCATCCTCGCCAGGATTGGAGCCAACATGAATCGCCGCAGCTTCCTTGCCAGCTCAATGGCAGCCTCAGCCCTCCCCGTAGCCAGCCTCGGCCTGCAGGACTCATCCGCCAAACGGCAATTCAAGCTCAACTACGCCCCCCATTTGGGGATGTTCAAGGAGCACGCGCCCGATCCCATGGAGCAGATCAAGTTCATGGCTGACCAGGGCTTCCGCGCCCTGGAGGACAATGGCATGCCTCGCCGGAGCGTGGCTATGCAGGAGAAGATTCGGGCGGAGCTCGACCGCCATGGGATGCAGATGGGCGTCTTCGTCGCCTCTGCCAACTTCGGGGCGGTCACTTTTGCCTCCGACAAGAAGGCCAACCGCGATCAGATAGAAAAAGAGATGCGCAGCGCGGTCGAGATCGCCAAGCGCGTCGGCGCCCGTTGGTGCACCGTGGTCCCCGGTCGATCCGACCCAGGCCTCGAATGGGACTACCAAACCAGCCTGGTGATCGACAATTTGCGGCGCGCCTGCGAAATCTGCGAGGACAGCGGTTTGATCATGGTGCTCGAACCACTCAACCCCTGGCGGGATCACCCTGGACTGTTTTTGCAGAAGGCCCCGCAGACCTACATGATCTGCCGCGCCGTGAACCACCCCTCCTGCAAGATCCTCTTCGACATCTACCATCAGCAAATCACCGAAGGCAATCTGATCTCCAACATCCAACGCTGCTGGGATGAGATCGCCTACTTCCAAGCTGGCGACAATCCCGGTCGAAAAGAGCCGACCACTGGTGAGATCAATTACCTGAACGTCTTCCGGCATATCCATCAGCGCGGCTTCAAGGGGATCGTCGGCATGGAGCACGGCAACTCGCTGCCGGGGAAGGAGGGTGAACTCGCGGTCATCCGCGCCTATCGCAGCTGTGACCAATTCGAGTGAGAGATGACTGGCAGAACCAAAGTTTCCGAGCGCCCTAGTTTCAGCTGCGAGGAAGCCGCCTCTCTGGCGAGGGAGCAATTTGGGATCAGCGCCGCGGCCAAAGAGCTCCCCAGCGAACGCGATCAGAACTTCCTTCTACAGACCGAGGATGCCCGGCGCTTCGTGCTGAAGATCGCCAACCACCGCGAGAGTCCGGCGATTCTCGCACTCGAAAACCGCGCCATGACCGAAGTCGCTGCGGCCATGGCATCCGGGGATGGCTGCCCGCGTCCGATCGTGGGACTTCAGGGCAAGGACCTCATCGAACTTGGCAAGCATCACCTGCGCTTGCTCAGCTTCGTTCCCGGGAAGCCCCTCGGGGATTTTCGACCGCAGAGCCCCGGGCTGCTGCGCAGCTTCGGCAGCTACCTGGCCAGACTGGATGCAGCCCTCGCCGAGGTCCCCGGCCCGGGGACCCGCGAGATCCCCTGGGACATGTGCCAGGCCGGATCGATCCTCGCTGCTGGGATCGCCGGCCAAACAGCCGATCGAAGCGCAATCTTCGATCACTTCGTCGCTCAGCATGCGGCCATCAGCGCCGAGCTCCAGGCTCTGCCACGACAGCTGATTCACAACGATGCCAATGACTACAACGTGATGGTTGGCGGCGATCCTGCCAAGCCGCAGGTCACTGGCCTCATCGACTTTGGTGACATGGTCGAGTCTCCGCGCATCGTCGACCTGGCCGTAGCCTGCGCCTACGTGATGATCGGCAAGCGCGACCCACTGGCAGCGGCGGCCGCGGTCTTGGAGGGCTACCATCGGGAACAGGCGGTCAGCGCAGCGGAAATCGCTTTGCTCTACCCGGCCAGCTGCACTCGCCTCGCCATGTCGGTCTGCATCGGCGCCCGGCAGATCGCCGAGGAACCGGAGAACGAGTATCTGCGCATCTCCCAAGACGGAGCCTGGGAGACCCTGGGCAGACTGCGCGAAGTACCTGCCAAGCAGGCTGAGTACAGTCTGCGCAGCGCCTGTGACTTCGAAGCATGTCCAGACTCCCCCCGACTGCAGAGCTGGCTACGGGAGCAGGCGGGCAGCTTCGCCCCCCTGGTCAAAAGGCAGTCCGATCGGCCAGCGCTGGTCCTCGACCTGAGCATCGGCAGCCCGGATCTCAGCGAGGAACAGGACACGAGGGATGTGCAGCTGCTCAGCGGACTGATCGAAGAGCAGATGAGGGCGGCCAAAACCGATCTGGCGCTGGGACGCTATGCGGAGCATCGCGGCCTCTACCGTTCCGCGGGCTTCGCTGCCGAAGGCGACGACTTCCCTGAGAGCAGAAGCCTGCACCTCGGGGTCGATCTGTTCATGCCTGCTGGAACCCCCGTCCATGCTCCCCTGGCTGGGCGAGTTCACAGCCTGCAGGAGAACGCCGCCGACCTCGACTACGGGCCGACTATCATCCTCGAGCACGCCGGCCCTGCGGATCAGCCCTTCTACACTCTCTATGGACACCTCAGCCGAGAGTCCCTCTCTGAGCTGCAGGCCGGTGACGAGGTTCGCAGGGGACAGTGCATCGCCTGGATGGGTGCACCGCCAATCAACGGCAATTGGCCGCCGCATCTGCACTTCCAGATCATGGCGGACATGCTCGGGAAGCATGGCGATTTCCCCGGAGTCGCCCGCCCCAGCGAGTCCAAGCTCTGGCTCAGCCTCTGCCTCGATCCGAACCTGATCCTGGCCTTCGAAAACCTGACCCCGGCTCCGGCGCCACAATTGCCCGCACTCCGCGAGCGCCGGAAGCAAATACTCGGCCCTTCACTCAGCCTCTCCTACCGCAGCCCCCTCCACATCGTCCGCGGTCGCGGGGCAAGGCTCTTCGACTCCAGTGCTCAGAGCTACATCGATCTGGTCAACAACGTCTGCCACGTGGGTCACTCTCACCCGCAGGTGCTCGCAGCCGCGCGCAAGCAGATGGGCCTGCTAAACACCAACACCAGATACCTCCACGAGAACATCCTCGATTACTGCGAAGACCTGACGGCGAAGTTCCCCGACCCCTTGTCCGTGGCCTTCCTTGTCTGCTCAGGCAGCGAAGCCAACGAATTGGCCCTGCGCATGGCCCGCTGCCACAGCGGCTCCGCCGAACTCCTCGTCCTCGACGGCGCCTACCACGGCAACACTCAGGCCCTGGTGGATGCCAGCCCGTACAAGCACGACGGGCCAGGGGGCAGGGGTCGACCAGAATGGGTGCACAAGCTCGCCATGCCCGATCCCTACCGGGGCCGGCACCGGGGAGAGGACTCGGCCCAGGCCTATCTGCAGGAAGCCCGTGAAGTCCTGGCAGGGATCAAGTCAGCGGGTCGCAGTCCAGGCGCGCTCATCGCCGAGCCCCTGCTGGGCTGCGGCGGCCAGCTCGTACCTCCACCTGGCTACCTCGAGGGCTTGTTCGCGGCGGTCCGCGCCGCCGGCGGAGTCTGCATAGGGGATGAAGTGCAGGTCGGCTTCGGGCGCGTCGGCAGCCATTTCTGGGCCTTCGAAACCCAGAATGTCATCCCCGACATCGTCACCCTCGGCAAGCCCATCGGTAATGGCCACCCACTGGCGGCGGTCGTCACGACAGGGGAGATCGCCGAGTCCTTTGCCAACGGCATGGAGTACTTCAACACCTTCGGCGGCAACCCGGTGTCGGCAGCCATAGGCAAAGCCGTGCTCGATGTCATAGAAACCGAAGGCCTGCAGGAGCACGCCAGGCATGTCGGAGGGATCCTGAAGGATGGACTCCAGCAGCTGGCGGCGGACTTCCCCCTCATCGGCGAGGTGCGAGGACATGGTTTGTTTCTCGGAGCAGAACTCGTGCACAGTCCCGATGGCCGAGAGCCGGCAGCGCGCCAGGCGAGCCAGCTCGTCGAGCGCCTGCGTGAGCGCGGCGTGCTCTTGAGCACGGATGGTCCGGATCACAACGTGCTCAAGTTCAAGCCGCCGATGGTGATCAGCGAAGAAGAGCTGCAAAGGGTGCTCGGCCTGATGGCCGAGATCCTGGCCGAGGACGCCCTGCGCCCGGATTCCCCTTAAGCAGAGCCCCCGAGCACCGGACATTCTTTGCTAAAAGCAGACGAAAGCACGGGTTATCCCCTGTGACTGGTGTGTTGCAGCGCTGCCCTTCCCGACTAGCAATCCTGTCAGCGAGAGACTGTTTTGAGTCTTCGCTGGCGGAGATCACCAACTAGGACGGAAACATGAACGCGAAGCAGAGACAGATCTGGTTAGGGAGCGCAGGCGGCTTTTTGGCGCTATCCCTCTTCGCTGCATACGACGAACAAAACGCGCGCCTGCAAGGCCAGATGCGCGAACTGCACGAGGCGCATGAGAGAATCGCCCAGTTCGAGCAGGAGATCGACCGCGTCGACAGCGAATCCCGACGCAGCGTAGGCAGAGTCGGAGACCAACTCGGACAACTATGGACCGCAGTCGACGAGGAAAGCAGGTTGTCGAGGTCCGCAATCGGCGAATTGAGTGAGCACCTCACGCCGAACAGAAGCTCACTGTCCGATGAACTTCTGGCTCCGGCAGTGCAGATCAACGGCGACGAATCCGTGGGCTCGGGAACCTTGATCCAATCGCTCATCGATCCGCAGAGCGGCGAAGTCATCAACTACGTCCTGACCGCCTGGCACGTGGTGCGCGATATTCTCCGCGAAGGCTCGGGTGAGATCATCGTCACGATCTACCAACCCGGCGATGAGAAGATCGATCTTCCCGCCGAACTAGTGGTGAAGAATGCCCGCCTTGACTCAGCACTCCTGCAATTCAACAGCGAGGAGACCTTCCCCTACGTGGCCAAGGTGCTGAGCAGCGAACAGTACTGCGACATCGATATCTGGGCACCGGTGTACTGCGTGGGATGCCCTCTGGGTAGCGACCCCATCCCCACCAGCGGACAGATCTCCAGTCTGCGCAACATGGTCATGGGCGCCAACTACTGGATGATCAATGCACCTGCCTACTTCGGAAACTCCGGTGGCGGCATCTTCCTCGCAGACGGTCGCGAACTGATCGGCGTCTACTCCAAGGTCTACACCAGTGGCGGCAAGGTCGTATCGCATATGGGTCTGATCACGCCCATTACCTCCATCCGCGAATGGCTGCAGGAAGAGGGTCTGGCTCAGGTTCTCGATGCAGCGGAAGTCAGGCCGCTTCTGAGTAGCCTTGACCTGGCGAGCTGCTCGCCCGAGGCCCTCCCAGCGCTGATTTGCGAGAAGCGGGACTGAGAGCACTAGGCCCTGGCTGGGCTCGGGGGGTGAGTTATGATCACCCCCCATGCTCCAACTGCAGAAGAGCTATTCGCTACTCGTAGTCTTTCTCGGCAGCCTCGCCTCCACTTGCCTGGCCCAAGACCGTTCCCTCGATCTGCCCTATCGCCGGGCGATGATCGTTCCAGGCTACGGCGCTCCAGCCATCATGATCAAGGCCGCCGATCCGCAGATCCCGGTCTTCGTTGGCCAAGGGCTGATGCTCCTCCAGGCCGGCTGGCACTGGGAAGCTGGACGCAACTTTCGCGAGGTCCAGCACCGGGACTCGAACTCACCCATCGGCTATCTCGGCATGGCATTGAGTATGCGCGAGTATCCTCGCGCCGCCGCCAAGCAGGCATGGTTTGCAGTTGCCCGCCAGAAGAATGCCTCAGCAGCGGGCCAGGCGATCGTCGCCGCGTACGGCCGATACTTTGACGTCAAGGCCCGACCGGACGAAGCGGATGAGCGCTTCGACAAGCCGCCGAGCCCGCAGCGACGGCTCGTTCTCAGCAAGGAATTGGCTTCTATCTCCGGTGAGTATCCCCAGTCACCGCTGGCCCTTGGCCTCGCCAAACTCGAAGCGGCCATTCTCGCCAGCGCCAATGGCCCGGCGAGCCTGGAGCTTGGCGATCGCTTCGCACCTGCCCTGGGAGCTGCCTGGAGATCTGCTGGCCTCGCCCTTGCAGCCAGCGAGTCCGACAAGAGTCGGGCGATGCACTTCGCATACGCCGCAGTCCGGAGTCACAACCACTATCTCTCCTACGAGAAGGTCATGCCCTTCCTGATTCCAGGCTACCGCCAGGACGTGGAGCATTTGATCGCATTGACGGCCATGCTCGAGGGAGAAGAGAGCAACTACCCGGTTCCCCAGGCCTTCCTCAACCGCCTTCCTCGCCACCCGCACTTCCAATCGGAAGAGGGCGACAACACCTTGTTGACCACCAAGGCCAACAAGATCTCCCGTCCCGACCTGATCGAGCTCGGTCCCTCGACTTGGGAACCCCCGAGCGCCGCAGGATTTGACCTGGAACGCGGCCTCGGTGGCTCGCGTTCCTATGAGGACTACCGGGGGAAGCCCCTGCTCGTGGTCTTCTTCCTCGGCTTTGGCTGTGTCCACTGCATCGCCCAGCTCGGTGATCTGGACCCAATGGCGAATCGCTTCAGCGAGGCCGGCATCGAGGTCATCACCATCGGCACGGACACGGCGCAGCAGGTGCGCGCCTCACATCAAATGGCCATCGAGAACGGGATCGATCCCCTGCACTTCGATGTGCTCTGTGATCCGGCGGGCGAGAGCTTCAAGGCCTGGCGGGCCTGGGACCAGTTCAAGGACGAAGCCCTGCATGGCACCTACCTGGTGGATCCACAGGGTCGCATCATCTGGCAGGACGTCAGCGCTCAGCCCTTCATGGAGACCGAGTTTCTCCTCGAAGAATGCAAGCGCCTGCTGGCTGCCTGGAAGTAGCGGCTGCTTGGAACTAGGCCTGCCTGGACCTAGCGGTCCAGGCTTTCGATCTTCCAGAAGGCGATGCCGCCAGCCTGTAAGCCGACATCCACGCTGCTGACCTTCTTCAAGGTCTCCAGGTCGATCACGTCGACTACCCCGGGCTCGGCACCTTTGCCCTCCGATGAGACGAAGGCGTAGCGGCTATCCGGGCTGATGGCGACCCCATGGGTAACGCCACGGGTAGCGGTGATGCGCGCAACCTCCTCGCCCTTCTCCAGATCCCAGACGCCGATCTTGCCAGCAGTCTTGTAGCTGACTACGAGCATGGAACCGTCCGGAGTCACTTCCAGGTTGTACGGGCCCTTGTCGGTCTCGAATCGGCGCACGGTCACCCAGCGATCAAGGTCCACCTCAGCGATTACACCCTTGGCATTCAAGGCGCAGTAGACCAGCCGCTTGCTCGGATGCGGATGCACCCAGGTCGGCTTGGCCTCCGACTGATGGCCCTCTGGCGGTTCGATATCGAGCTGCAGATCGCGCGTCACCTTGAAGTTGCTGGCATCGATCTCGAAGAGATGCCCGGACATCATCGCACAGGAGTAATGAAAGCGGCCATCCGACGAGAGTCGCGAGCCGTGCGGCATGGGACCAGTCTGGGTCCGGCCAACCTCAACCATGGCATCCGGATCCACGATCGAGATCGTGCTCGGCAGCATCCGTCCATGCAGGTTGAAGTTCACGCAGTAGAGCAGCCCGGTGAGGGGTGATATCTGCATGGTTGCTGGGAACATGCCGAGTTCGCACTCGCCGACGAGCTCGTCATCGGAAGTGCGGTACTTGTAGAGCAGGCCGAAGGGCTTGCCGTGAGCTATGGAGACGTACCAGTATTCGCCCTTGGGCCCAACCGTCAGGCCATGGGGACCTTCGACTTCGGTTGGCTGGTAGCCAACCCGGATGACCCGATCGACCACTGCCTCCTGGCCGTCGAAGGCGATGCGATGAATCTCATCCACCGACTCACAGGCGACATAGAGCCGGTAGATGCTGGTAGCTTCCGCCGAATCCTCTTGGGCAGGGAGGCCCGAGCTGAGGGCCAGAGCCCCCAGCATGCAGACTCCACGCATCATCAGCGACCACGCCCCTGATCTTCGACCAGCTCAACGCACCATAGACCCGTGTTCCAATCGGAGAAGAAGATCTTCCCCTTGTAGGGCTGCGGGCCCCAAACCATCGGTGCGTTGCTCACCTTGCCCTTGGGGTGGGTCGGGAGGAAGAAGGCTAGCTCACGACCTTGGCGATAGAGGTCGCCCATGAGATCGCCGGAGATGTCGACCACTCGCAGGCCACCGTTGTAGTAGGCCACGTAAGCGGTGTTGCCTTCGACCCAGAGGTTGTGGGTGCCGGCCTCTGGGACCTCGTAGCGCGCCACTTCCCGCGGACTCTTGTGGTCGGTGAAGTCCACGAAGTGGATCCAACCGCGGGCATAGGTCGGGTTGTCTTCTGTACTCAGTCCGAAGGGGAAGGCCTCGTCGCCGGCAAGCACATAGAACTTATCCGTGTCCGGGCTCTTCCAGGGGAATGCCGCGTGGTTCCAGCCATTGGGATAGGCGTAGTTGGCAAACTCCACCGGGTTGGATGGCGAACCGCCAGCGACACCGTTGCCCACATCCACGAGCCGGAGGCCGTAGCGCCAGTTGGAGGAGAAGGCGATGCCGTCCTCGATCCACACATCGTGAATGGAAGCTCCTGGCTCGAAGAGCTGGAAGGATCCAACCCGCGAAGGAGTCGCCGGGTTGTTGATGTCGATCACGTCGTAACGACGGCCAGCACTGAGGGCATAGACATAGCCCTTGTCGATGAACACGTTGTGCACACCGCCGGTTAGCTCATCATCGAAGATGGAGACCGGCTTCGGCTCCCGTGGGTTTTGCACGTCGAGCACCACCAAGCCATTCTTGCGATTGGAGGCACCCTCGCGACTGATGATGCAAAGGCGACCATCTTCGCTGACCTTGACGTCGTTGACCGTGCGTGCGTCCACCTGCACCGTGGCGATGCGCTCCATGTTCGCGGGGTCGGTCACGTCCCAGAAGATGGCGTCGCCATTCGCACCCCAGGTGCCCGTCACCGCGTAGTCGCGACCATCGACACCCTCCCAGACCCAAAGGTCGGATGTGTGCACGTCGAAGACTTCCCCATGCCCGATCTTCTCGAGCTTCATCTTCTTCTCGAAGCGCTTGTTGGCGCGGATGGTCATGCGATCCGTTGCCGTTCCGCATGTCGCGACCACCGTGTAGAGGCCAGGGGTTTCGGCAACGAAGCGCCCGTCCTGCTCGATCTGGCCCGTGGCGGCGTTGCCCAAGCTGTCATCGGGCGCCGCATGGAAAGTGAATTCGACTGGCACACCTTCCACCGCATTGCCCGAGGCATCGGTCGTGTTGGCGGTGAAGGTGACCACGTCACCGGTGCGGGCCACCGTCGCCGATGCGCCGATCTCGATGGCGCTCACCGGGTTGGCGAGAACTTCCAGGGTGAACTCCTGACTGAGCCCACCGCCCTTGGCGAGAAGAACGATCTGGCCCGGAGCGGTGCCGGTCACATGGCCGAAGGCATCGATGCTGGCCACCGAGGCATCGCTGCTGCTGATCGAGACCTCGAGGTCGCTACGAACCACCTGGTTCAGATCGAGTACTTCGCCGACGAGCCGGGTAGTCGTGCCAACGTGGAGTTGTTTCGGCGCTCCGCGCAGGGCAATGCTGGCTGGCTCCGGGTGCGGGACGGTCACGGTGACCATCGCCTGCGGTCCCCGCTCATCACCAATCGTGGAGCGAGCGATAACTTGAAAGGTGCCGGCCTGCAGGGCTTCGACTTCACCGGTCTCGTTGATGCGCAGGGAGCGCCGGGCTCGGGAAAAATACAGCACCTTCCCCTCCACCGGCCGACCGCCGATGTCGACGAGTTCTGCCGTTAGCTGAGCCTTCTCACCGATGGGTAGAGTCAGCTCAGTCGGGGTGACGCGGAGAACAAATTCGTCGCTCTTGCCGGCCTGTGGGTCCTGACCCACGAGAGCTACGGAAAGGGCCAGAATGGCGAGTACGAGACGTGGCAACATGGAATCTCCGATGCTTGGACAGGTGTTGCGGGGATGGTAACAGAGTGGCGGTCGGGCCGCCCCCCGCTCACTTGGATTCGTCGGCGGGAGCGGCTGGCAAGTCCGCTTCGGTAGACTCGGGAGCGGGAACCCAACCACCACCCAGGGCCTTGTACAGGCGCACTGTGGCCTGCAAGGACTCGCGCAGGGCTCTCGACTGCTCCAGCTCCGCATCCAGGAGCGAGCGTTCCGTGTCCAGCACTTCTAGATAGCTGGTGAACTCCTCATCATAGAGGGCACGCGCCAGGCGTGCCGCCTCTCGAGCTGCGGCCACCTGCTTGGCACGGACCGCATACTCCTCGCGGTATGTGCGCACGCTGGCGAGGGCATCCTCCACTTCCCGGAAAGCTTGCAAGACCGTGCGCTCGTACTCGAGTACCGCCTGCTCCGTAATCGCCTCCTCCACTTCGATGCGGCGGATGTTGCGACCGAACTCGAAGAGCGGGCCGGTGAATTGGCCGCCAACCGACCAGAACTTCGCCCGGTTGGTCAGCAGGTCATCCACGTCATCGCTGGCCAGACCCAAGCTGCCCGTGAGGCTCAGGCTGGGAAAGAGCAGAGCCGTAGCGACTCCGATGCGGGCCGTCTGCGCGGCGGCCACGCTTTCCGCCACCCGAATATCCGGTCGACGGCGAAGGAGCTCCGATGGGAGGCCGACGGGAATCTCCACATCGATCTGTTCGGGCAGGCTGACTCCTCGTGGGATCCTTCCAGGGGTCTGTCCAAGCAGCACACGCAGGGAGTATTCGGCGAGAGCAATCTCACGCTGAAAGAGGGCCACTCCAGCCTCGGTTTGATACTCCTCGATCTCCGCTTGATGGACATCGAGTCTGGCCACGATGCCACCCTGAAAGCGATCACGGATGATCCGTGTATAGCGCTGCCGACTCTCATAGGTGCGCTGGGTAATCGCCAGGCGTTCATCCAGGTCGAGGAGCAGCAGGTAGGTATTGGCGACCTCGGCAACCAGGGAGATGGCAGTTG
Source organism: Planctomycetota bacterium (assembly GCA_021776805.1). Classification (GTDB taxonomy): domain Bacteria; phylum Planctomycetota; class UBA1135; order UBA1135; family UBA2386; genus JAJFFD01. The sequence continues at coordinate 55,388 of JAJFFD010000005.1, read as the reverse complement.
CTACATGTGCCCACTCAGTCGCCAGGAGATCACCCCGCGCCGCCTCGCTTGCCCGCCGCAGTTTGCCCCAGAGATCGAGCTCGAAGAAGACATCCGCACCGCCACGAAAGTCATTACTCGGTCCAGTTGTGCCGAGGTTCGTCTCATCACCCGGGTCGGAGCGGACAGCACCACCATTGATGCCGAAGCTCGGGTATTGGTCCGTCTGCACGAAACCCAAGGCTGCTCGCGCTTCGGAGATGCGTGCGAGGGCAATCTCGATGTCCTTGTTTTCCTGCAGGGCTCGATCGATGAGATTGCGCAAGATCTCATCCTCGAAGAGCTCCCACCAGGGGATATTGGCGATGGAAAGCCCATCAACATCGCTCTCCAAGAAGCTATCTGGGACCTCAACCACAGGCGGTTCGAAGTCGGGGCCGACCAGACAGCCGCCGAGAACACAGAGGGACGCCAATGTGAGATGCTTGGCCTCAACCATCGGACCCCTCCGCTGCTGTAGCTGGCACTGCCCCGGCTGTGCTCCCCTTGTCCGAGCCACTGAGCTTTTCGATGAGCACGTAGAGCATGGGCACGAGGCAGACCCCGAGGATCGTGGCCGCCAGCAGGCCGCCAAAGACACCCATACCGATCACCTTGCGGGCCTCGGCGCCGGCACCGGTCGCGATCAGGAGCGGCATGAAGCCGAGCAGAGATGAGAAGGCGGTCATCAGGATCGGGCGAAAGCGTGACTTCGCTGCCTCGAGCGCCGCTGTAGTCGCGTCCAAACCATCCATTCGACGCGCACGGGCAAACTCCACGATCAGAATGGCGTTCTTGGCGGAGAGACCGATCAACATCACCAATCCGATCTGAGCGAAGACGTTGTTCAGGTATGACTCGCTGACTAGCACTCGCGCAAGCCAGAGCGAGCCGAAGGATCCAAGCACTGCGAAGGGTGTGCCCAGCAGCACGGAGAACGGCAAGCTCCAGCTCTCATAGAGGGCGGCAAGGATCAAAAAGACGAAGAGCATGGCCAGGATGAAGGTCGCGGTCGCCGCACCTCCCGCCGATCTCTCCTGGTAGGAAATGTTGTTCCAGGCGTAGCCGATCTCCGGTGGAAAGACCTCAGCCGCCACTTCCTCCAAGGCATCCAAGGCCTGGGAAGAGCTGTAGCCCGGCGCAGGCGCTCCAGTCACCTCCGCCGCGCGGAAGAGGTTGAAGCGATTGGTGTACTGGGGCCCACTCGTCTGCGTGACCTTGACCAGGGTATCCAGGGGCACTCGCTCGCCGTTGGGGCCCTTCACGTAGAAGAAGCGCAGCTGGTCCGCATTGATGCGGTACTCGGGCTCGGCCTGGACGTACACCTTGTAGAGGCGTCCAAAACGATTGAAGTCGTTGATGTACGAGCCACCGAGAAAGGCACCCAGGGTCTGATTGACCGCGGTCATGGACAGGCCAAGCTTCAGAACCTTGTCCGTGTCGATGTCGGCAAAGACCTGCGGCACCGTAGCTCGATACAGGGAGAAGGCGTTGCCGATCTCGGGCCGTGCCTTCGCAGCAGCGATGAACTTGTCGGTTTCTTCCTGCAGGAAAACCGGCTCGCCACCACTGCGATCCTGGATCATGATGCTGAAACCGGCGGAGGTTCCCAATCCTGGAATAGGCGGCGGGCCGAAGGCGATCACCATGGCCTCGGGAATGTTCGCAGCGAATTGAGTGTTCAGCTTGCGAACGAGTTCCATGCTGACCTGATCAGCAGGGCGATCCGACCAGGGCTCGAGTTCGACGAAGAAGAAGGCCGTGTTCGACGAGTAGGAACCGCTCAGCAGGCTGTAGCCGTTAACCGTCGTCGCCGTCTTGATGCCATCGACCCTGCCGAAGATGTCCTCGATCTTGCGACAGACCTCATCCGTCCGCTGCAGAGACGCAGCATCGGGCAACTGGCAGTTGACGATCAGATAACCTTGATCTTCTTCTGGCACGAATCCACCGGGGAGACGAATGCCCAGGACTGCCGCCAGACCTATGGCGATGCCAACGAGCAGGGTGCCGCGCACAAGCCGCCTGGTGAGGAAGCCGGCGATGTGCATGTAGCCATTGGTGCTCTTGTCCAACCATCGGTTGAAGACGGCGAAGCCCTTGGCCAGCAAGCCCTTGCTCTCACCTTTCGGCCGCAGCAGCAAGGCACTCAGCGCCGGGCTCAGAGTCAGGGCATTGATCGTCGACACCGCCACCGAGATGGCGATGGTGATGGCAAACTGTTGGTACAGGCGTCCAGTGATGCCGCCCATGAAGCCCACCGGCACGAAGACCGCCATGAGGATGAGCGAGGTCGCTACCACCGGCCCTGCCACCTCTTCCATGGCCTTCACCGTGGCATCCTTCGGCGACATACCCGCCTCGATATGCACCGAAACCGCCTCGACGATGACGATGGCATCGTCCACCAGCATGCCGATGGCCAGGACCAGGCCCAGCAGGGAGAGCACGTTGATGGAAAAGCCGAGGAGGGGAAAGAAGGCGAAGGTGCCGATCAGCGCCACCGGGATCGCCAACAGCGGGATCATGGTTGCCCGCCAATCCTGCAAGAAGAGGAAGACCACCAGAATGACCAGCCCCAGGGCCTGGGCGAGGGTGATCAGAATCTCCTCCATACCGGCCACCACCGCGTCGGTAGTGTTCAAGGAGACGTCGTAGATCAAGTCCTCGGGAAAGCGCGGCTCGATCTCCGCCATGATCCCTTTGACCTGATTGGCGACGTCGAGGCCATTGGCGTCCGGCAACTGGTACAGAGCGATGACCGCCGCCTCCTTGGCTGGCCCCTCGTCCCCGGCCTTCTTGAGACGTCCGTTCGAGTCATAGAGCTGACTGCCGAGCTCAACCCGGGCGACGTCCTTGATGCGAACCTGCGAGCCATCGGGATTGGAACGCAGGACGACGTTGGCAAACTCAGCTTCCGTGGAAAGGCGACCCTTGGTGCGCACGGTGTAGGTAAACTCGGTCCCAGGCGGCGCCGGGGGACCACCGAGCTTGCCACCGGGCGCGATCACGTTCTGCGCCTCGATCGAATTGATCACATCGGAAACCGTCAGCCCGACCCGCGCCAACTGGTCCGGCTGGATCCAGATGCGCATGGCATAGTCACTGCCACCGAAGAGGGTGACCGAGCCGACACCGCGCACCCGCGAGAGGGCGTCGACGATGTTGATGTTGGCGTAGTTGCTGAGAAAGTCAGAGCCGTAGGTACCATTCGGCGACGACAGCGCCACCAGCATGAGGGGGAAGGCGAGCTTCTTCTTGACCGTGACGCCCTGCCGAGTGACCTCCTCCGGCAGACTGCCCATGGCCTCGGAGAGGCGGTTCTGAGTCAGCACATTGGCCATGTCCAGGTCCGCACCCACCTCGAAGGCGACCTTGATCGCCAGGGTACCGTCGCTGGAGTTGATCGACGTCATGTAGATCATCTGCTCGACGCCGTTGACCTTCTGCTCGATGGGCGTGGCGACGGATGACTCGACGTCGATGGCGCTGGCGCCGGTGTAGGTCGCTCGGATTTCGACCTCCGGTGGAGTGATCGCCGGGTACTGGGCCACCGGCAGCCCCTGCATGGCGACCAGGCCGATGATGACGATCACGATCGAGATCACGATCGCGAAGACCGGACGATGGGCAAAGTAGCTCAACGGCCAGTTTCTCCGTTCTGCTCAGGGCTCTTGGCGTCCGGCGCTATCGGCGCGACGATCATTCCCGAGCGGGCTCGATGCAGCCCCTCAACGATAATCCTCTCGCCTACCTTCAAACCCTCGTCGATCACCCAGCGCTCCTCCAGTCTGATGCCAGGCACGATGCGCCGAGCGCTCACCTTGTTCTCCGCGTCTACCACCATGACCTGGTAGGTGCCCTGGATCTCCTGCACAGCGCTCTGCGGCACGATGGCGGCGCCCTCCATCATGCGGATCAAGGCACGGATGCGAGCAAACTGACCTGGGCGGACGGCTTCCTGTTTATTGGGGAAAGTCGCCTCGATCATGAGGGTACCGGTGGTCGCGTCGATCTCTCGGTCCGCGAAATCCGGGTAGCCGATTTCTGGGTGCTTCGAGCCATCCGAGAAGTAGAGCTCGAGGGGGATCCTCGCTTTATCTTCTTCCATCTCAGACAGGGTCTTGCCCTCCGCCTTCGCACGCTCGCTGACCTCATGCACGAACTGCAGGTAGTCGCGTTCAGAGATCGAATACCGCACCTTGATTGGGTCGAGATCCGAAACCGTGGCGAGTACGACCGGATTGGGGTAGCGGCCGACATAATCGCCTTCGTAGGCCTGAGAGATGCCGATCAGTCCATCGATAGGCGAGCGCAGCTCCGTGTAGCTAAGATCGATCTTGGCACTCTCCACCAGAGCTTCGGCGGCGTCGACCAGGCCCTTCGCCGCATCGTGCTCGGCCTGGGCGTCGTCGAGGGTGCGCTTGCTGAGTGCATCGATCTTCACCAGGGGCTCGACTCGATTGAGATCCGACTTGGCTCGGACGAAGCGTGCGGTCGCCTCCGCCAGCTGACCATTGGCCTCGCGGAGCTTGGCCTCGAAGGGAGCCGGATCGATCTTGTAGAGCAGCTGACCCTTCTTGACCTGGCTGCCCTCCTTGAAGGCAACCTCCTCGATGACTCCATCGACGCGGGCCCTGATCTGGATATCGAGGACGCCAGCAGTCTCGCCGACGAACTCCATGTAGAAGGGCACGTCTTCGGCGACCACCGCTTGCACGACGACCTCGGGCGGTGGCGGCGGCGCAACCGGGCCCGGATCATCACAGGCGATGAGCAGGAGAAGGGGCAGGAGGCAGGGGCGAGGTAGTCCGCTGGCTTTCATGGCAGCACCTGGCTGGCGGCAATCCCGCAGGCCGGGAGTGGGCACCAAACCTGAGAGTTGCCATCAGGTTAGAACAAGACCCCTGGCCAGCGAAGTTTTCACTGGGAAGAAAACGCCACCGATCTGAACTGCCCAGAGGACAAGAGCTATTCGGGGAAGCTCACCCGCGAGCCGGGCACCACATCCAGCCGCCGCCCTGCCTCGAAACGAACCCAACACTTTTGCCCGCCGTCATAATCGCGGGCGCTGAGGAGCAGGCTCGCCGGCTGACCGTAGGCCAGACAGGGCTGTTCTCCAGGCTGATCCAATCCACGGAAGGCCCGGATAAAGGGGTTTTCTTGCCACTCCTCGCCGATGCTGCTCTCCGCCATGTGTCCCGGATGCACCAGGGTCTCCTTGGGCAGGACCATCAACACATCCATGAGCGAATGGCGCAGGTCCTCGAAGCTCGTATGCCCCGGCGCACGCGTCCCCCCGATGCTGCCGCGAAAAAGAGTATCCCCGGTAAAGACCCGCTTCTCATCGATGAGGAAGCCGAGCTGACCAAGAGTGTGTCCGGGGAGATGCAGCGCCCGGATGTGCAGGTCGCCCACCCGCAATTCGTCGCCATCCGAGAGCTCTAGGTCGAGCTCCCCGAAGAGATCTCGCTCCGCTCCATGCCCACAGACTGGGCAACCAAAGCGCTGCCGGTACGCCGCGTTGTTCTCCACGTGGTCGTAGTGGTGATGGGTGCAGAGCACATGACTGAGCTCGAGCCGCAATTCCTCGATCTTGCTGAGGATGGGAGCCATGGGCCCGCCCGTATCGATGATCACCGCCTTGCCCCCCTCCCGATCCGCTACCAGCCAAGTATTGGATAACCAATCCGGGTGCATGCTGCGGCTGATGATCACAGAGCTGCTCTCTCAGTAGCCATAGGGATCCGGGACGGGCGCACCGAGGTAGGCGGCCAAGGCCAAGACTAAGACACAGGGGATCAGGGCCAGGATAGGTCGCTTGTGAAAGACTGGCAGGATGAAGGTCGCGAGACTGAGAGGTGCTGCCCAAATCAACAGACCGACCGTCCGATCCAAATCGGAGAAGTGATGTCCGCAGAGCAACAGACCGACGAGAGCCATGCTGAATACCAGTAAGGAGCCACGGCCGAAGACAAACTCAGGCTTGCGGAAGGCGACCACGACAGAGAGGCCGAGCGCTGCTGCCAGAGCTCCGGCGAGCTGGCCAAAGACCGCACTGCCGCCGCCAAAGAGAACGAAGCCCGCCGTCGACGCGACCAGGGTGAGCGCTATGGGCAGCAGAGGACCCGGCCCCTGCGACATGATGCGTGGCAGGTAGAGGACTGGGACAAGCAAGAGCAGGCTGGCCACCCCTAGATGGTTGAGGCTGTCGGTCCAGTCCCAGCTGTTCTCCATGAGCCTTTGGAAGATCAGCAGCGGGGTCAAGAGAAGGAGAGGCAGACTGCCCAGGTAGTAGTGGGTCAATCGCCGACGCTCATCCACGATCGCATAAAGCGCTGCCGCCAGCAGGCAGATCCAGAGCCACTGGGTGCCCTTCACCGGGATCAATGGCGGTAGTCCCTCCAGGGAAACGGAGGCCGCGATGGGCGCGGCGGCAAGCGCCAGGATCATCCCCCAGTCTCTCCCCGGGCCCGCATCACGCCGCCATGGCTTCCAGGCCAGAGCCAGGGGTGGCGCCGCGATGACCAGTGGCGGCAACACCCCGTCCAGGAAGAGCTCGACCAGACCCATGGGCAGAGGCTACTGCTTGGTCATCTCCAGACCGACGATGATCTTGATGTCCGGACCGAGGATGCCTTGCTCCAGACCATAGGTCATGCCGAACTCCCGGCGGTCGATGGTGAAGATGGCCTCGAAGCCACGCCTTGGACTGCCGCGGAACTCACCCTCACCGGTCTTGGTCACAACGATGCTGATGGGCTTGCTGGCACCAGCCATCTCAAACTCCCCTTCGACGGTGAATTCGTTCTCCCCGGTCTCCGCGACTTCGGTACCCGTGAAGCTGATCCAGGGGAACTGCTTCGCGTCGAGGAAGTCCGGGCCGGTCACGTGCCGGTCACGACCTTCCGCGTTGGTATCCGCGCTGTCCGCCTTGATGCGGAAGGAGACCTCAGCCTCCTCGGGCAGCTCCGGGTCGTAGACGATCTGCCCTTCGATGTGATTGAAGCGACCGTAGAAGTGGGAAGCCCCCACGTGCTTGATGCGGAAAACCAGGGAGCTATGCACCCGATCGACCTGCCAGGTTTCCTTTTCGCCGCCAGGAGCCTGGCTGCTAGCGACAGGCTGAGGAGCTTCGACGAGGAAGGCAGCGCCGACGAGGAGGAGAAGAGGACTGAGTCTGATGAGAATCTTCATGGGTACTCTGCTTGATCCAGGCGGGCTCGAAACCCGCAGGCGACAGTCCTACGCACAGCGATCATGGATAGGGAAGGATCTTTCTGGGTTTTCGCTGCGCACAGGGACCGTCGCGAATCATGCACTCATCAGATATTGATGTTCCACACCACCTTGGAGAGGAAGAGAGTCCCCCAGCCGAGCTGGTAGGGTCCGAAGGCAGAGTTGGGCAAGACCATGTCTTCCAGGTCGATAAAGACCGGCACATTCGCACCGGGCTCCTTGCCGCCGAAGAGGATGCCCCCTGCCGCCCGATTGGTGCCGACGCCAGTCACGACCTTCACAGGGAAGTCGTTGGGATTGCAGTCGTCCTTGAAGAGCATGAAGCCGAAGTAGGTGGTCAATTCCCTCGTGCCCGGGAAGTCTTCCGGAGCCAGGGTCCAGAGCCCAAGCGGATGAGCGGTCATCCCGGTGGGGAAGGGCAGCACAGGTGGGGCATTGAGTGGGAAGCTCGAATAGCTGTTCGTTCCCTGGGGACCGCAGTCGATGGTGCCCTGGAAGACCTGGTGCTTGTAGAGCATCGGCCCAAAGACTCCTGGCGCGCAAAGACAGTCCTCCTTAACCGTGTCGATCGCCCCCTGCAGAATGGGTGCCTCGCCCAGACAGACGAAGGGATTGGGCAGGCGAGTGCTGCGCACCGCTTCATAGGGGGTCTGGCCAATGGGCTCGGGGACCGGCGTGCACTTGAAGCCGGCAGGTCCAAAGAGGTGATAGCTACGATCATGGTGACCGCTGGCTACCGGCAAGGGTGAGGCACTGAAGGCGTTGTGCGAGATGCAGCCGACCTCGTGATTGAGATTGATGGCGAACTTGTTCACCATCGGCGGCACCAACGGATTCGGGTCGCAGGCGTAGTCGATGTGTCCGGTAAAATGCACTCGCACATCGTCAGCCAGGTTCGGATCCGCGTGCACCGGGATCGGGCAGGGGCTAGTACCGTTGGTGGGCGTCAGGTCACCATTGACCAGAAAACGCCAAACCTGCCGCTCGAAGGACTGGCCGCTGGCATCCGTAACCCGCTCGACCCAGGTACGAGCGTACTTGGCGAGCAACAGACCCGAGTAACCTGGGGCACCCGGTGAACCCGGAGCGACGAGGATTTGGATGAGGGCAAGATCACAGCCGACGGGGATGTGGTTGATGCTGGTACGGACCGAGTAGCTCTCTTCGAGGGCACAGTCCTTGATACAGCAGTAGTCGCCGGACACCTGCATGGGAGGGATCACAGGCAGGTTGATGTTCACCACCGGCTGGCACCAGGTGATGTTCAAGCCGTCGTCGCCGATGCAACCCTGAGGTCCCTGAGCAGCCAGGCTTAGCGGTAGAGAGAGCGTGAGGGCAAAGGCCCCCAGAGCTTGATGAAGCTCGATCATCGAAATCTCCTCATTGAGTAGAAAGAGGTGACAGGTAAGAAATGCCACCTGCCTCAGACCTCACGTAAGGGGCGCAGTTGCCCATCGAGCCAGCTCTAATCGAGCCGGATCGGCCGGCAACTCGGTCGCTGATATCCCCAAGGTGGCAGGGCAGGTCGACCCAGAGAACAGGGGAAGGACTGTCGATTGCGCAGGTGAATTCCGACCCGAATTCTCAGATCGGTGTCCGTCTGTACTCGATGTATCGCGCGGTCTCATCCGCGACTTCCTTGCCGCAGTACTCCTCGACCAGGCAGAAGGCCATGTCGATGCCGGCGGCAACACCAGCGGAACTGACCACCCGATCGACCACCACCCGTCGATCACGCATCACTTCCACATCCGCATCGATGGACTCCAGAAGATCGAGCGCTCCCCAATGTGTCGTCGCCTTGCAGCCTTTCAGTAACCCCGCCTTGGCCAATACCAAAGAACCGGTGCAGACCGAACACAGTTGCCGAACCCGCGGCGCTGCCTCCCGTAGCCAGGCAAGCAGGGCCTCGTCTTCGAGAAGGGCGCGAGATCCGAAGCCGCCGGGAATCAGGAGAATGTCCAGGGCAGGAAGGTCTGCGAATCCGAACTTGGCGGCGACTTCCAAACCTCCTGTGGCGAGGATCGGTCCGGCCTGCTGCGCGAAGGTAAAGACACGGAAGGGCGCGGTCTCTTCGGATCGTCGTGATGCAGGTCCCGCTTCCAGCCGAGTGCGCGAAAACACTTCGAAGGGACCGGCAAAATCCAGGACCTCCACATCGGGAAAGATGAGGATGCCGACGTTCATGGGGCGCTTGCTCATGATGTGGATCCATCATCGACCCAGAGGACTGGATTGGCCACACTGAGCGCATGAAGCTGCCGAGCCTGTCAGGAATCCGTGCTGCCGCAGAGCGACTTGCAGGCAGCGGGCTCGAGTCCCCGGTCCTACACTCGGAGGGACTGTCCCGCCGGCTACAGGCGGAGGTCTACCTCAAGCTGGAGACTCTCTCGGCGGTCGGCTCCTTCAAGCTGCGCGGCGCCGTGAATGCCCTCCTGAAAGCCAAGGCCAAAGGCGGCCTGCGGGGCGCAGTCACTTCATCGACAGGGAACCACGGCCTAGGCGTCGCCTGGGCTTCCCGTCAGTTACAGATCCCCTGCCACATCTTTCTGCAAGTCGACCCGAATCCACTGAAACGCGATCGCATCGCCAGCCTGGGCGCCGAGATCCACGAGATCGGCCGGGACCTGGATGAAGCGAAGGATGCGGCCAGAACTTACGCCGAGATACATGAACTCTGCTTCGTGGACGATGGCGAGAGCCTGGATGTCATCGAGGGGGCGGGCTGCCTCGGGCTCGAACTCGCCACCCAGGTCGAGAATCTGGACTTGGTCTTCGCCCCCACCGGTAGCGGCAGCCTGGTCTCCGGGGTCGCGGTCGCTCTCCATGCCAGCCAGCCCAACTGCCAGGTAATCGCCGTGCAAGCCGAAGGCTCGCCCGCCATGACCGAAAGCTACCTTGCCAAACGCGCCATCGAGCGCCCCATCGACACCTGTGCCGACGGACTCGCCTGCCGAGTGCCGGCGGAGCTAGCTCTGCAAGCAATGCTCGCCAACGTGGATGCGGCCATGCTCGTGCCGGACAGCCAGATTCTCGCGGCGGTGCAGAGCATGCTTCTCGATGCTCAAGTCCTCTGCGAACCCTCCGCCGCAGCGGGCCTGGCAGCCGCAGCTGCTCGGCGGGATAAGGTCCAAGGCAAGCGCCTGGCAATACTGGTCACCGGCGCCAACATCACCCGGGACTATCTGCGCCAGGCCCTGGCCGGGCCGGGGCTCTTCTCCGACTAGCCGCCCGAGAAGCTGACTTCCGGATAGTCCTCGCTGGCTCCCGACAGGAGAGCTTCCTCCTGCTCGAGGAGTTGCTCGCGAAAGAAGGCCCGGGCATAGGCAGCGACGATCTGTAAGCAGCGTTCCCCATCGACCGCACCGTGCAGCCCATCGATCTCCAGACTGGTCATCAAGGTCAGATCCGTAAAGTCCAAGGGCTCGAAGTCGAGGAGCTTGAGACGATAGCGAATGCCAGACGGCAACTCGGTCTCCAAGCCCGCGCCCGCCATGACCATGCAGGGTTTCTCAGCGCTTGGCAGCAGCTCTCCCGCAGGTGAGAGATAGAGCGCGGCCAGAGCTGATGGCGAGGACAAAGCATGACTGGCGACCGCCGCCCCTTCGCCCTGGCCGAGGATGGCGAAGCGCTGCATTGCCAGGCTCGCCGCCTCCGGCTGCCGCTTCAGCTCTTCGATCGCCACCGCCAGGGTTTGTGCACCGACGCCGAAACCCGCCACGTTATCCACGCCGAGCACCGCGAAACCCTGGCTCGCCAGGTCCTCACAGAGGAATGAGCTCCAGCCCAGGGGCAATTGCCGATGTTGGAAGAAGACGATCAGCGGCAGAGGACCATCTGGCGCGTGCAGTTCCGAGCCTTCCGTGGACTGGCTGCGGAGCAATTGGAAGTGCCGGAAGAAAGCATGCGAGAGAGAAGGAAAGGCCGAGGCAGGCCGATCCAAGTCCAAGAGGTAGGGAGCCAGCTGCTCCGATCCCTTCTTGGCCGGATACCACAGCTGCAACCAGGGATCGCCACCAGGAACCGCTGCCAGACTCCGCCTACCCACAGCGAAGGGCCCACTGTGTGCTGGGAACTCGAAGATAGGCACGAGACTCGAGGCCAAAGTAGCGAGACAGAGAAGCAGCATCCCGAGGCTGCTACCTGCCACCGCAAGAGCCCATCGACGGCGCGCATTCGGCAAGGACTTGAACCACCAAAAACGCAGCTGCCCACCGATGAAGAGCACTGCCGTGCAGAGATAGGCGGGCAGCATCTGCCAGCGGTAGCCCTCCCATGCAATGTGAGCAAAGAGCAGGAGGAAGGCGATCCCCGGCACGAAGACCAACCACTGACGGCGCATGGGCCCGCTCATCAGGGGCCATAGCAGGGCCAGTAGGTTGGCAACGATGAGGAGAACCTCGAAGCTGCGCATGGCTCAGCGCTCGGGGAGGCGAATCAATCGACCCGCAGGAATCCTGCCGACATCTTCTTCTGCGATGCCATTGAGCTGCATGACCTCACGCCAGCGACTCGGATCCGCCAGGTGCAGGCGGCAGAGCTCGTAGAGGGACTGGCCCGAGCGCATCTGCACCTCCCGATAGCGCGGCGCCTGTGGCCTCGAGGCAGCGACCGCTTGCGTCGCCTGCTCGGGAACGCTGCGCTGCTCCAGGCCACCCAGACTCTTCGACTCCGGTCGCTCGACTTTCAGACGACGCTGCGGCTCCTCCATGCGGAGTGTGCGGCGCAGGGGCTTGTGATTCCCACCCAACTCGAGAACAAGGACATCGCTGACCGGCTGTGGCGCTTGTTCTGCGCTACAGCTTGCCAGGGCCCCAGCAAGACCACCCAGCACCGCAAGCAAAAAGATGCGGACGCCCATCTGGGCATCTTGCCATGGAGAGCCAGAGAACACAACGAAACCGTTGCGTTGGAGCTACAGAGAGATCACCGTGAAGACCGTGCGCCGACTCCTTCTCACTCTCCTGCCCAAGTTAGCAGTCTCTCGACTCACCGGTCTGATCACACGCATCCCCTTGCCCCGAGGATTGCGCGCCCCCTTCTACCGCCGCTTTGCGCGACGCTACGGCGTGGAACTCGAGCAGGTGGCCGGCGAACTCGAGGACTACAGAAGCTTGGCCGCCTTCTTCCAACGCCCCCTGCGCGAGGGCGCTCGCCCCCTGGCTGCATCTCCCCTGGTCTGGCCCTGCGACGGCAAGGTGGTCACCGGCGGTGGGATCCGGGGCGACCTGATCCCGCAGGTGAAGGGGCAGGATTACTCCCTCGCTGACCTGCTCGGCGATCGCGAGCTCGCCGCTGAGATCGCCGACGGCTCTCAAGCCACGGTCTACCTGGCACCCGGAGACTACCACCGGGTCCATTCCCCTTGTGCGGCCCAGGTTCTCGAGATCCGCAAACTCCCCGGCAGCTATTTCCCGGTCAATCCACCGGCGGTCGCATGCATTGACCAGCTCTTTCTGCGCAATGCGCGGGTGGTCTTCCGACTCAAACTTCCCGATGGCCGCTCAGCTGCGCTGGTCATGGTCGCCGCGCTCAATGTGGGCGACACCAGTGTGAGCGTCAGCCATGGGGATCAAGTGGCAGCCGGCGATGAACTCGGTCGATTCGGCTTTGGCTCCACCACCGTCTTCGCCCTTGGCCCGGGCAAACCTGAGATCCGTAACCTCGACCCGGAGCGGAAGGTCCGCATGGGCGAGGACTTGCCCAGCTAGATCAGGCCGCCAGTCTTGAGCATGCTCAAGGCTTCTTCACCGGCGCGATGGCGACTGTGCTTCTCCGAGACATAGTGCAGCATGTCTGCGCCGAAGCGCCGCTCATTGCTTACACCCTCGGCGAAGTGGCTGCCAACCCGCAGCAGACCCTCCGGCGTCACCATGCTCTCCTTCTTGAGTCGATCCAGGAGAGGGAAGTCCTCGCGCACGAGCTTGGCGAAGTAGCCCATGGTCGCATCACCGACCTGCCCAGGATCGCGCGTCGCTTGATCATCGATGAGCAGGCGAGTCACGGCCAATTGGTAGCTGCCTTCATCGTCAAGGTATTCGCCCTGAGCGAGGAAGACCAGGATGGCGAGGCACTCTGGCAGCTTGCGGGCTCGCCGCATGCGCTGGGCCTTGTCGACCGCAAAGGCCGGGCCTTTGCTCGGCTGCGCCCGCATGAGCAGATCCAGGAGGACCTCACCCATGGCATCCTGGGCGATGAGCTGCTTGCAGCCCTTCTCACCCAAGCTCTTGATCTGAGCAGCGCTCAGCTTCTCACCGAGCTTGGTGAGCGGAATGGACATGAGCTTGGCACGGTCCGGATTCTTCTCCAGCTGGAAGGAGCGCAGCATGGGCTCGAGAGCTGCCGGATTCTCACTGAGCGCTTCGGCGGCAGCGGATGCCATCTCCTCCGAAGGCCCGAGGAGGTGGTTCACCAGTGGCTTGACCAGCTCGGCAGACTTGATGCCCTTCATGCTCTTCAGAGCAAAGAGCCGCAGATGCTCACGCCGCGAAGACAGCAACTTGCGGAGCACCTGCTGCGCGCTCTCGCGCCAGCTGCTCACATCCGCCAGCAGGACCATGCTCGGCTCGACGACTTGTTCGAGGTTGTCTTCGGTCAGGTATTCCAGCAGCGACTCGGACTGCGCCGGAGTCAGGTCTACGCCGACCAGGGATTCGAGGGCAGCCTGGCGAACCTCAGCGCCGTGATCCGGCTTGCTGAACTTCAGCAGGGTCGTACGCGATTCCCCCCCCGCCACACTGCCAAGTACCCGCAGGACCTGAGCGAGAACGTGATCCTCGATCTCCGCATCATCCAGGGCCTTGCTGATCCGTGTCTTCAAGGCGCGCAGACGGCGGCCGTCGAGCTGCTCGAGGGTCGAGGCCTGCATGCCCTCAGCTGCCAAGTGGCAGAGAGCGGGGATGAACAGGGCCTCCTCCAACACGGGCAGGCCTTCGACGCTAGCGATCCGATTCAGGATGCCGAGGATCCTCTCCCGGCCAGCCGCGTCCGCCCCCGCGAAGGACTCGCAGAGTGGCCCGACCGCGGACTCCCCCACATCACAAAGGAGATGCGCCGCCAGGTCTGAGGAAGGCGGACCCTCCACCAGACAAGTGACCAACTCCTGCAACGCCGGCGGGGTGGCGATCTGGGAGAGGGCAACCAGCACATAACGGTTGAGGAAATCCTCACCGCGATGCAGAAGGGTGGCGAGACTGGAGGCAACCGCTGCATCCTTGGGGCGCAATTCCCCAAGGACTTGTACTGCAGCGATCTGGAGCTCCGGTTTACTATCCTCCAGAATCTCTAGGATCGACTTTAGGGTCTCGTTCATAGAGCCGTGGTTTGCATGGTGGCGGCCCAGGTCAACGGTGCCAACCGGCGCGGATTATGTCAGATCACAGATGTCTTGGCCAGCGCAGGAGTTCTGGAAAACCCCTTGAAAGGTCCCGGATAGCAGAACCTAAGTACTTGAAAAAGCCCATGGTTCCGCCTGCACAGGCGAATCAGGGCTCGACCGCATTAGGCGGTGGAAAAGTCGGATAAGCGAAGTTCGTCCCAGGAAGGCCGGCAATCGGCCCCCAAATCAATACGCCCTTGCGCATCCTCGTAGCAACAGCATTCCTAGCCCATGAACGCTCTGCCCACGGGGCGGCGCTGTATCTGCGCTCCTTTCTCGGCGCCCTCGCCCAGGAATCCGAGCTCCGGCTGATCAGCCTGGCGAGCCGGGAAGAACTCGAACATCCCCTGCCCGCCGCCCTCGCCAATCGAGCCGAGCTGATCTATCACCGGCAACTCGCCGAGCTCGGTCATCTGCAGAAGATCAGTCACCGTTTACGCATGGCCCGGCTTTGGGCTCTGCAAGCCAAGCCCCTCCTCGTCGCCAAGTTCTGGTCTCCGGCCATGGCCAGCGTGATCCAGAAGAACCTGCAGAGCTTTCGGCCGGATGTCTGCCTGCTGGAGATGGACCTGATGGCCCAGTACCTGCCCCTCTTCACGGGCCAGAAGACGGTGCTGGTCGATCATGAAGCAGGGAGTCCGGTCCCCTTGGGGATTCTCGGTGAGCTGGGAAGGTCGCGGGATGCGCGGCTCTGGGATGCCTATGTGCGGCGCTACTTTCCCATGGCGGATCTGCTGCAGACTCTGAATGCGGAGGATGCGGCAGTGCTGGCGAAGAGGCTGTCGCGGCCGGTGGAGGTGAGGCCTGCCTTGGTGGATCTGCCGGCGGTGACCATGCAGCCGGGGGAAGCACCGGCGCGCATCCTGTTCATGGGCGACTTCAGCCATCACCCGAACCCGGAGGCGGCGAGATTCGTGGCGCGGGAGGTACTGCCTCTGCTGCGGGAAGGGCTACCGGAAGTGGAGCTTCTGATCGCCGGTCGGCGAGCTGGTGCAGAGGTGCAGGCGCTGGGCGAGTTGCCGGGAGTCAGCTTCCTCGGCTTCGTTGCGGACCTGGCGGGATTGCTGGGGCAGGTGCGCTGTTTGGTTTGTCCGGTGTTTTCGGGACGAGGTAGCCGGATCAAGGTGTTGACGGCGCTGGCGCATGGGCTGCCTGTGGTGAGCAATGACTTGGGGAGTCTGGGGGTGAGTGCTGGGGCGCCGGGGTTGGTGAAGGGGGAGACGGCGGACGAGTTGTCGCGGGTGATACTGCCGCTGCTTACGGATGCGGAGAATGCTGCGCAGGCGGGTCGGGCGGCGCGGGCTTGGGCGGAGGAGAGTCTGGATGCGCGGGCGCTGGCGCGGGAGCAGGTGGCGCGGTACTCGGAGTTGCTGGGCTCGTCGCAGGGTGATGCAGAAAAGTGGTAGTCCGACCTGCAGAAAAGTGGTGGTCGACTCCACGAGCACGGAGCCAGAGACCCCTCAGGTACTACTAACCTGCTCTTCCGCCAACCTCGCCTTCTCCTCCACCGCCTCCACCGCCACCTGCACCTTCCGGTTCTTCCGCAGGGTCAACTTCCGCCGGGTCTCCTGCAGGAAGCTCTCCATCTTGCTCGTCTCCCGGCCACGCATGAAGTTCCACAGGATGCGGAACAGCTTGCCCGGGTGGAAGAGGAAGCAGTTGAAGTAGAAGTTGGCGACGATCCAGTACTTCCAGCGCGTCATCTGCTTCGCAGTCAGCACACGGCAGTAGTTGCGCGCATCGGTCATGTACTTGTTGTGCACATAGATGGGCAGCTTGAGGAAGTCGTCCGTGAGTTCGACCTTCCCCTCGGTTTCGAGTTCGCGGTAGATCTCCGTGTTCGGCAGAGGGAAGAAGAAGCCGGCGGAGACATCGTCCACCCCGGCCCGAGCCAGGCGGCGGATCATGCGAACGGTGGCCTGCATGTCCTCCTTCTCGTCCGTGGGATAGCCGAGCACGAGGAAGACGCCGATGTTGAGGCCGCTCTTGACTGAGGCGCGCACTGCACGGAAGAGCTTCTCATCCGTGAGCATCTTCTTCATGTGCTTGCGCGTGCGCTCCGAGCCCGACTCTGGGGCGAAGTTGAGGGAGCGGCAGCCAGAGGCAACCAGGAGGCTGGCAACCTCTTCGTCGATGATCTCCGAGCGGGTGCCGGCAGGCAATTGCCAGGTGATCGCGAGCTTCCTGGCGAGGATCTCCTTGGTGAAGTCCACCACCCAATCGCGCTTGAGGATGGCGGTGAGGTCCTGGAAGGGGAAGTTGTTGGCGCCGTAGGTCTCCACGTAGCGCTGAATCTCGTTGGCCACATCCTTGGGCTCACGAGCGTACCAGCGCGTGGTCCACATACCCGGCGAGGAGCAGTAGGTGCACTGATAGGGGCAGCCACGGGTGGCGAGAATGGGCACGGTCAGCCCGTAGTGGATACCGGTGACGAACTTGTTCGCGTCGTAGGCACGCACATCGAAGAGATGCCATGCGGGCCAGGGGATCTTGTCGATCTCCTTGATGCGGGCGCGGCTCTCGTTCTTGACGATGTTGCCGGACTGGTCGCGGTAGTAGGTGCCGGGAATGAGACTGCAGTCCGCAGCGAGTTCGAGGGCGCGGAAGAGTGCCACCGCGGTGTCCTCGCCTTCACCGGCGACGATGTAGTCGATAGGCGCTTCTTGCATGGAACGCTCGGCGACCGCAGTGAAGTGTTCACCACCGCAGACCAGAGGCTTGTCCGGGAAGCGCTCTTTGAGCTTGTGGATGAGTTCGCGGACGATGGGCCAGGAGTAGGACCACATGCTGGTGACGCCGATGGCGTCACAATCATCGGGGACGCGGGCGACGACTTCGTCGGCGCTGAGACCCATGCGCCAGATATCGCCCTCGGGCATCATCTGCTCGGGAGCTTCACCGAGGGCATCGATCACATGCACATCGTGGCCATCTTCGATGAGCACGGCGCAGATGTAGGCCAAGCCAAGAGGGAGGCTTGGCCGGAGCGCGGTCAGCCCGTTCTCGTTGATGTAGACCGGTGGATGGATGAGTTGAATCTTCATGGAGCGGCCGGACTCGCCCGACCAAGCTAGGCAAGCCCTGCTGCCATCGGAACTATATCACCCGCGGCCCAGGGAAGGAGCGGTCACCGGGACGCCCGCGGGCTGTCTCCGATGGACCGCTCCCAAGGCGCTTAGGAGCCGCCCAGCTTCACCTGCACGGTTTCTTCGCCGCGTTTCACCGTAAAGGTGGCCTCGGCCATGCCACCAGCGCGCAGCTGCTCCATGGCTTCCACCAGGCTGGCAACCTTCTCGTCGTTTACCGCAGTGATGATGTCGCCCTTCTTGAGTCCAGCCTTTGCCGCGCTGCCGCCTTCGTTGACCTTGGTCACTTCCAGATCGTTCCTGCCACCGAGATCTACACCGAGGAAACCCTCGATTCTCGGCTTCAGGGTGCCGCCACGGCGGCCGCGACTGGGCTCGATGCCTTCTGGGGAGAGCTTCTCCGGCAGGTTGGCGATGCCCAAGGAGGTCAGGGCGAAGACAGTAGCGTTATGGCGCTGGTACTCGGGGATGGCCGCGTCATAGGTGTCCCACTGACTGTGCCAGGTGTACCCAAAGTAGTCGCTGCGGCCGGTGAGGCCCCAGGAGAAGGCCGGCACGCGGGCGGCGATGAAGGAGGCATGGTCGCTGCCACCACCGCCGGAGATGGTCTCCGCGTGATTGAGGACGAAGACTTCGCCCTCATGATCCTCATCCGGTGCGGTCATGCTCATGACCGGCTGCATGACCAACTTCATGGCCTCGTGGTTGGGCGTGTTCACCCGCAGGCTATGGGCCCAGTTGGTTCCCGAGTCGTGGTTGAGAACGGCGGAAACGTTGGGCATGTCCGTGCGGTGGCGCTTCACGTAACCGGCGGAGCCGAGCAGACCCTGCTCTTCACCACCCCAGAGGATGAAGCGAATGGTGCGCTTCGGGCGGGCGCCGACGGCGGCCAGGATACGCGCGGTTTCCATGGCCGAGGTGACCCCCGTGCCGTTGTCCGTGGTGCCCGTCGCCTGGTGCCAGGAGTCCAGGTGGCCGCAGACGATGATGACTTCACCGGGCTTCTCCGTGCCGGGGATCTCGGCGATGACGTTGTTGAGTTCAACCGGCTCGGCGCGGAAGCGATTGCGAATGTCGAACTCCATGGTGACCTCTTCACCGGACTTGAGCATCTTCAAGACCTCGACGGCCTGGTCGCGGCGGATCACGATCTGCGGAACAGTGGGCAGGTTCTCCGCGCTCATGCTGCGGCGGCCGAAGACGCGGATGCGGTTCGGGTTCTTCTGATCACCGCTAGAACTCTCGACCCAGCCAGCGATGGGATTGGCCTCGACGAAGTCGGCGAGAGGACCGTTCTGAAAGGCGCGGATGGCCGCTGCCATTTCCGCGGCCTTCTCGGCAGCCTTGCGCTCCTCTTCGGTGGGCTCCGGGGCCTGCTGCCCACGGCCGCCGCGACCACGGCGTCCACGACCACCACGAGCGGCGCGGGGAATCGGCTCCTTGTAGAGGAAGGCGCCTTCGATCTTGCCCTTGATCAGGTCGAGCTCCGCTTGGTTCTTGGGGGCCAGCAAGAGCCGACCCTGAACGAGACCCTTGGTGCCCGCGGTCCACGCCGGAGTGGCGATGTGCAACTCCATGGGCGCGGGGGTGAGCACACGACCCTGCCACTGGCCGCGGTTCCAAACCACGGGCCATGTGTCCCACTTCTCCAGGTGGACATTGCTCAGGCCCATCTTCTCGAACTCCTTCTTCGCCCAAAGAGTGGCGTCGACATAGTTGTCCGAGCCAGTGAGTCGGTGACCGATCTCATTGGTGAGAGTGTCGAGGTAGCCCATCACATTGCTGTTCTCCAGGCCTTCTCGCTTGATGGCGGCAGCCATCTCGGGAGACACCTGAGCATCTAGCTGTGAGGGACAGAGAAAGCTGAATGCGAGTACGGGGACTAGGGCGAGTCTCATGGCTCAATCCTTCTTGTCTTGGGTGAGGCTGCGGAGAAGAGCGCAGCGGGGGGATTCGCGGCAGGGCCTGCTACGGAGAGCATCCCAAGAATGCGAGCCTGAGCCCAGCCCTTGGCACAATCTTCCTTTGACCCTCGGAACCATGAGCGTCAGCATGCAGGGATGTTCAGCTTCGTCCTGGCAGCCCTTCTCCTTCCTTTCGCACAGCAGGATTCGGTGGGCCGACCACGGGCACGGGATGCAGGTATCGTCATCGGCCGTCTACCCACGGGGCCAGAGAACGCCATCACGGACGTGCCTGGCGTGCTCGTCGGGCACAGCACGGTCAAAACCGGCGAATCGATCCGTACTGGGGTGACCGTAATCCTGCCCCATGCAAGGAATCTGTACCGAGAGAAGGTGCCCGCCGCGGTGCATGTGATGAATGCCTACGGCAAGCTCTTCGGTTCGACTCAGGTCATCGAACTGGGGGAGATCGAGAGCCCCATCGCCCTGACCAGCACTCTCAATGTGGGCCTGGTCGCCGATGCTCTGGTGGGCCACATGCTCGAATTGGACGGCAACGAGGAGCTGCGTTCGGTCAACGTGCTCGTGGGCGAGACCAATGACGGCTACCTGAACGACATCCGAAGCCGACCGGTGCATGCGGAACACGTCCTGGCGGCGCTGGCATCTGCCAAGGACGGGCCGGTGACTGAGGGCGCGGTGGGCGCAGGCACAGGTACGATCTGCTTTGGCTGGAAAGGTGGCATCGGCACCGCTTCTCGCAAGGTCTCCGGATTCACTCTCGGTGTCCTGGTGCAGAGCAACTTCGGCGGCGATCTGCGTATTGCCGGCAAGGACATGCGCGAGCTGCGTCCGAACAACCGCGGCCGCGACGAAGAGGACGAGGAAGCGGGGTCATGCATGATCGTCATCGCCACCAACGCACCTCTGGACAGTCGTCTCCTGCTGCGCCTGGCGAAACGTGCGCCAGCGGGCATGGCGCGTATCGGCGCGAGCTTTTCGAACGGCAGCGGGGACTATGTGATCGCCTTCTCAACTGCCGAGACCCAGCGCATTCGCGCCGGGCAGCGACGCAGCGGTGGCGAGATCCTGAGCAACGATGCCATGAGCCCCCTCTTTCGCGCGGCTGCGGAGGCCACGGAGGAGGCAATCTTGAATTCGATGTTCAGAGCAGAAAGCACCCAGGGGCGCGCGGGGCACCAGGTAGACGCTCTGCCCATCGATCGGGTGCTCGAGCTTCTCGGGCGCTAACTGATCAGGGCGCGGACCTTCATACCGCCATGGGTACTCAGGAAGGCCGTGCGCAGTTCCAGCCCGGTGCGCAGAGCGAGGCGCCGATCGGCGGCGAGGAGGGCACAGCACCAGCCCTCAGGAAGCAGGGAGAGGCGCTGCCCCAGGCTCTGATAGAGGGGCAGCAGGTCCTTGCCCCCACCGACACGCCTGCCGAAAGGCGGGTTGCTCACCACCGCTCCGGCGATGGGCGCCTGCTCCGGTGCCGCCAAGAACTCTGCCTTGCCCAGGGGCGTCTGCTGCAGCTTCAGGTCAGGAGCGACTCCCGCCCGTTCGGCATTCTCTTGGGCGAAGCGCAGGGCGCCCGCATCCCGATCGCTGCCATGAATCTCGAAGCTGAGGTCTGGCAGGGCTTTGCTCTCCGCCGACCCACGAACCTCTGCCCAGAGATCTGCGTCGAGGATGGTCATGGACTCGAAGGCGAATCCCCGGCCACGCCCCGGGGGAAGTCCGCGGGCCAGCCCGGCCGCTTCGATGGGTATGGTGCCCGAACCCATCATCGGATCGAGGAGGGGCGAGCGCCGGTCCCACCCACTGGCCAGTATGAGTGCGAGCGCAAGATCTTCGCGCAGGGGGGCCTTCGCCGCGGCGAGACGCCAACCGCGCCGGTGCAGTGGCTCCCCACTCGTATCGATGGAGATGCTGCACATGTCCTCGAACATGCGTACCTGAATGGGGATCTCCATGGTTCCTGGCCGGGGTTCATCGCCGAGCTGGGCCTTGATGGACTCGGCAACCCTCTCCTCCACCGCACCTGAATGGTAGAGCTTGGAACGACGACAGCTGGCCTTCAGGTTGGTGAAGGCACCGGCCTCGAGATAGCGGGACCAGCGAATGGCATCCGCCTTGTCGCGCAACTGCGACAACTGGCGTACGGGGAACTTCGCCACCCGCAAGAGCAGATGACTGGCGATCCCGGAACAGAGATTGATGCGATAGATCAGTCGCAAATCCCCACGCAGAGACAGGCCACCGGCCTCGCGCTGCAGATCCTCAACACCCAGCCCCTTCAACTCCGCCTCGAGAAGTGGCTCGAGCCCGGGCAGGCAGGAAGCGAAGAGCTCGAAACTACCCCCCTGTTCGGCGCTCACTTGCCCCCAACTGAGCTGAGGAGCTTCGGATCCGGGTCTTGCGTCGAGACGGACCTTTGGATGCTGAGAGCGAGGCCGAAGACCTGCGCGAGGCGATAGCTCGTTCGTTTCATGGGGGTTCCTTCGTCGGTCGAAGGCAAGGGGTACCCTAGTTACTGACCGCCCAAAAATCGAGCTGCCCCAAAGGGACAATTCCGGCGCCCCGACAGAGCCGCTACCCTGCCCAGTCCCAGCAACCGACCATGCGAAGGCATTGCGCTCCGTGAACCGAACATCTGCTACCAAGTGGCTCCTGGCGATCTGCCTGCTCAGCTTCGGCCTTTACGCGCCTTCGCTGGGCAATCTCTTCGCCAAGGACGATCGCTTCATCGCCATCTCCATCTTCGACGATGGGACGGTCAATCGCCCGGTCTACGAATTCGGTAGCCTCGGCGATTACTTCACCAGCTCGTACTGGGGCAGCAACGAAGACATCAAGGAGGCTCCGGACCCACTCTATCGGCCGGTGACCATCCTCAGCTATGCGCTGCTCTATCACGGCTTTGGCAGCGCCGGTGATGAAGCCGACGAGGCGATTCCGCAGCACTTCTTCAATGTCCTCCTGCATCTGCTTGGGACCTGGTTGTGCTACTTGCTCGTGAGACGCCTGCTCATCCCGCGCGGACCGGCCCTGCTCGCTGCACTGGTCTTTGGCCTGCACGCCATCCACAGCGAAGTCGTGGCGGGCATCGTCGGCCGTGCGGAACTCCTCTCCTTCTGCCTCGGTGCCCTCGCCCTGCTGCTCGCTCTCGGCGGGGACATGCGTCGGAAGGTCGCTGCCAGCGCATGCCTCTTCCTGGCCTTCTGCTCCAAGGAGAGCGCCCTGGCCTGGGCACCCTTCATGCTGGTCTTCGATCTTGGACGCCTCGCCAAGCTCGACCCGAACTTCGATTTGCGCGCGAGTCTGCTGGCTGCGGGCAAGCGAGTCGGCATCCTCGCCGGGCCAGCGATTCTGCTCTTCTTCGCCCTTCGCCAGATCGCCGTCGGCGACCTCGGGGAAGCACAGACGGCGCCGGCGGTGAACTTCCTGGTCGATCTGAGTGCAGCTGCCCAGTTCTTCACCGCGGTGAAGATCTGGGGCTATGGCCTGCTGAAGACGCTCTTCCCCTTCTCTCTGCGCAGCGAATACAGCGCACCATTCTTCCAGGCGGTGGACTCGGCCTTCGATCCGGCCTTCCTCGCCTCAGCCTTGATCCTGATCGGCATCACCGTCGGCGGCTGCCTGGTGCTGCGCAGGCAACCCCTGCTGTTTCTGGCCATGGCCAGCTTCATGGGCTTCAGCTTCATCACCAGCAATGTTCCGCGCTTGATCGGCACGATCTTCGGCGAGCGACTCTTCTACATCCCAAGCCTGGGGATGAGCTTTCTCATCGCCTGGCTGAGTCTCCGCATGGCAGGATCACAGAACCTGCGACGCCTCGCTGGCGGGCTGCTCGCTCTATGGTGCGCCACCAATGCCTGGGTCATCCTCGATCGCAACGCCGCGTGGCACGACAACTCCAGTCTGGCACGAGCTGACGGCAAGGCGGATGGCGCTCCCTCCCGCGCTCTCTACGAACTCGCTCTCATCCACGGCAAGGAGGGGAAGTTCATGCTCAAGCGCGAACTACTCGAGCGGGCCAACGCCCAGTATCCAGAACTTGCGGAAGTGTGGAATGAGATCGGCAAGATGCAGGTGGAGGCCGGTGACATCAGCGCGGCCTTCGAGAGCTTTCGCCGCGGCCTCGGTGCGCGCAATTGTCCCGACGAAACCCGCTTCATCCTCGCCACCAATCTCTTTGGCCTCTATCTGCAGGAAAAGGACTTCGAGAACGCCCGCGAGGTTCTCCTTCGCGCCGTGACACTCAGCGAGCAAAAGCTCGCTGAGAAGCTCATCCGCAGCATGCCGCAGTATGCGCAGATCGCCGACTATGCATGGTTCCGTACGGTGCTTGGCGAGCTCATGCGTGCGAGCAGGCAGCCACTGATCTGGCGATCCGTACGCGGGCGGATGGCCAATGACTATCAACAGTACCAAGATGCCATCGCCGATCTGGAGATCGCAGCTCGCGAGATTCCCCCCGGAGACGAGCGCTCTCTCGCCAAGCTCCGCCTTGGCCTGGCCCTGAAAAATGCCAAGCGCAATCAAGAGGCCCGCAAGGTTCTGGAAGAAATCCGCGATGACCAGAGCATTCGCCCGGCGTTCCGCCAACAAGCAGAAGCCCTTCTCGCCGATCTCGGCGACTGATCCGATCGGCTGGTCAGATCCCTCCTCGCGGGTCACAATACACCTCGACGCGCCCCCTCCTATCTTCACCCCTCCCCCGCCGCTCATGCGCACAACCCTGCTCGCACTCCTGCTCTCTATCTCCCTCCCAAGTCTGCCGGCTCAGGAGGACCCGGGCTCCATGCGCATCATGATTCTGGGGCCTGCGGGATTCAGCGATCTGCTCGCGAACGAGGGCTTCGATGCCTGGCGCATCGACTCTCCCAGTGCAGCCGGCGAGTTGGTGGAGACCATCATTCATGCTTCTGATTTGGACCGCCTGCGCAGCATGACCACGGGACTGCCCTTCCTGATCACCGAGCGCTCCCGTCCCTTCAGTGAGATTCAGGCGGAGCGACAACAGGCACTGGGAACGGACATGCCGGATGTCGGCTACCGAACCCTGGCAGAAATTCGCCAGGCCCTGGCGGACATGGAGAGCAACTTCCCCCAGCTCGCCAAGGTTTACGACTTTCAATCGCGCTACGGCACGCCTCTGACGCACCTGGGAGAGAACATCCCCCTGCTGCGCATCTCCGACAATCCGACAGTGGACGAGGATGAGCCCAACATCATGCTTTTCACCAACAACCACAGTCGCGAGCTGAACACCATCGAGGTTTCTCTCTACGTCGCGGACAAGTTGCTCAACGGGCACGGCAGCGATGCGACCCTCACGGACCTGGTCAACAAGAACCAAATCTGGATCGTGCCGAGCATGAATCCTGATGGTCTCAATCAGGTCTGGAACGCGGACAACATGTGGCGCAAGAACCGACGCGACAACCTGAACGGCAGTTTCGGCGTCGACCTCAATCGCAACTACCCGTACTTCTGGTCCCTCTGCGGCAGCAGCACGAACACCTCGAGCAATGTCTACCATGGGCCAGGCGCTGCCTCCGAACAAGAATCCCAGGCCATGCTGGCCTTCATCGAGGCCGAGGGTCTGGAACGGATGCTCGACGTGCACAGCTCTGGTCGCGATGTGCGCACCCCATTCAACTCCCTGGTTCGGCCCAACCTGCCGAGCGGGGTTACCAACTTCTACAACCCCATGCATCTGGCCTTCTCCTCGGCCATGAGCTACTCGCCCAACACCTCATGCTGCTGTGGGACGCACATGGAATGGCATCAGAACGTGAACGGCAGCATGGCCTTCCTCATCGAAATGGGTACGGCCTTCCAACCGGTCTACAGCGAGACCCTCACCGAACTCGATCGCATGTGGCCAGGCATCCTGCTCTTTCTCACCAAGCCCGCACCCATGCGGGGGCGCGTTCTTTCCCTGCGCAATCTGCAGCCCCTCGATGCCAGCATTACAGTCAGCGGCCAAGCCTTCCAAGACGGACAGACCATCCGCTCCCGCGGACAGAATGGTCGCTACTCGGTCTGGATGGGACCTGGCAGTTATGACGTCACTTTTTCCGCAGCTGGCCATCATTCCCTCACGGTCCCAGCAAGCTTGGTGGACGGCAGCAGCTTCGAGCGTGACGTCGCCCTCGAGCCCATCGCCGCCGCAACCACGCTCACGGCAGTTGGCACGCCGAGCATCGGCAGCAGCGTCGACCTCCTGGTGGAAAGCAGCGAAGACGCGGGCATGGTTTACTTTGTGCCCGCTTCCAGCGCAGCGAGCCCGACCATCAAGATCCTGGATCGAGAAATCCCCCTGGCTTTGACCCCACTGCTCAGCAGAGTGACGAGCCTGCCGAATATCTTCGTCGACTCCGTCGGCAACCTGGACAACAACGGCCAGGCCACCGCCCAGTTCGTGATCCCGGGTGACAGCGGCTTGATTGGTCTCGAACTCTGGTTCTGCGCCCTGACCATCGACTTCGAGTATCTCCTCGGCATCAAGGGCATCAGCGAGAATCTGAAGCTCGTGCTCAGCAACTGATCGTTCCCTCCGAAAAGCCTGAGGAATCCGGCAATTCGTAGCTGCATGCCTGAGTTGGCTCCGGTGAGGACGATTACGATGACCACCATCAGCCATAAAGCCAAGACCTGGGCGGCTCTAACCGCCCGGGATATCATGCAGACCGAGATCCTGACGGTTGCCACGAGCACGCCGCTCTCCGATGTGGAGAGCCTGCTAGGCGAGCATCGCATCGGTGGCATCCCGGTCACCGACGAGGCCGGCCACATCGCAGGCGTCCTGTCCATGCGCGATCTCCTCGAGCTCTACAGCCAGGACAATGACTCACAACCACGACGTGGCGCGGGCTTCTACCACCTGTCCACGCGAGAACTGCTGGAAGAGGACTTCGATTCCTTCGAGGTCCCTGCCGAAGCCGAGGAAACAGCCGGCCAGGTCATGACCGCAGAGGTCTATTCGGTCGAGGTCGGGGCGAGTCTCGACGAAATCGCCAAGACCATGACCAAGCATCGCATCCACCGGGTGCTCGTGCAGGAAAACAAGAAGCATGTCGGCCTGATCAGCACCATGGACATCCTGCAGGCACTGGCGCTCTAATTCGCCGCAAACCCCGAGGGCCACCGCCCGCAAGAAGCGGGCGGTGATGGTTACCCCGCCAGGACTCGAACCTGAACTAGATGCACCAAAAGCACCGGTGCTACCAATTACACCACGGGGTATGGAGCGAGAATCTTTAGCGGATTTTCGCAGCTGTTCCACACCCAAGCAGGGATTTGCCCAGGCCAACTCGGACCTCTGCTCTGGTATAGAGTAGCCGTGAGCTACCAGCGCCTGAAGACCGACGGAGTGCCTATCAAGGCTTGGACACGTGGGGTGCCAGCGGACTGGAACGCCATCCAACAGCTGAAGAACGTGGCCAGCCTGCCGATCGTGCACAAGTGGGTCGCGGCCATGCCCGATGTCCACTTCGGCATCGGCGCCACGGTCGGCAGCGTTATCCCGACAAAAGGCGCGATTATCCCCGCCGCCGTCGGCGTGGACATTGGCTGCGGGATGATGGCCCTGGAGACCAATCTCCGGGCCGAGCAACTTCCGGACAGCCTGCGCAAGATACGCAAGGCTATCGAGAACGCGGTTCCCCACGGGCGATCGGATCATGGCGGCAGGAAGGATCGCGGCTCCTGGAACAAGGTCAGCGCCAGGATCGAGAAGGCCTGGAAGAAACTGAGGCCGGGCTACGAACAAATCGTCGCTCGCCACGAACGCCTCGACCGCGGCAAGCACATGACCCAGCTCGGCACCTTGGGTGGCGGCAACCACTTCATCGAAGTCTGCCTCGACGAGGCCGATCGAGTCTGGCTCATGCTGCACAGCGGGTCGCGTGGAGTTGGCAATCGCATCGGCATGCACTTCATCAGCCTCGCTCAGAAGGACATGAAGCAGCACCTTGCCAATCTACCGGACAGGGACCTCGCCTACTTCGAAGAAGGGGCCGAGCACTTCGAGGAGTACAGCTTCGCCGTGGACTGGGCGCAGCGCTACGCGCGGATCAACAGAGAATTGATGATGGCCGCGATTCTCGACTGCCTGCAGGATTCGAAGGAACTGCCCAAGGTGGAAACCGGCAAGATGGCGGTGAACTGCCATCACAACTACGTGCAGCGTGAGACTCACTACGGCGAAGAAGTCTTCCTCACCCGCAAGGGTGCGGTCAGCGCACGAGAAGGAGAACTCGGCATTATCCCGGGATCCATGGGTGCGCGCTCGTTCATAGTCCGCGGCAAGGGCAACCCGGAGAGCTTTCATTCCTGCAGCCACGGCGCCGGCCGGGTGCATTCACGTGGGGCTGCCAAGCGCAAATTCAGTGTGGAAGAACACGAGGCTGCAACCGCGGGGATCGAGTGTCGCAAAGACTCGGGAGTGCTCGACGAGACGCCCATGGCCTATAAGGACATCGATGCGGTGATGGCTGCCCAGGAGGATCTGGTGGAGATCGTGCATCGCCTTCGCCAGGTTGTTTGCGTGAAGGGTTAATCACTTCCCGCGCCATGCAGGCCTGCAATCAGTAGCCTAGCGCAGGCTGGTCTCGAAGAGTTTGTAGATCCGGCGATACTCGTCCAACCAGGAACTCGGCTCCTGGAAACCGTGGCGCTCGACGGGATAGACCGCCATCTCCCAGTTCTCCTTTTCCAACTCGATCAGGCGCTGAGCCAGGCGCACTGAGTCCTTGAAGAAGACATTGTCGTCGAGCATGCCGTGGCAGATGAGCAGGTTGCCCTCCAGGCCCTCGGCGAACTCGATCGGGCTGCTGACCTCGTAGGCCTCCGGATCATCCTCCGGATTGTTGAGGATGTTGCTGGTGTAGCCATGGTTGTAGTGCGCCCAATCGGTCACTGGCCGCAAGGCTGCACCGGCCGCAAAGAGACCGGGGGCGCGGAACATGGCCATGAGGGTCATGAAGCCACCGTAGCTGCCGCCGTAGACACCGATGCTCTCCGCATCGACACCATGATTCGCAACGGCCCAGCTCACTCCGGACTTGAGGTCGGCAAGCTCGGGAGTGCCCATCTGCCGATAAATCGCCGTGCGCCAGTCCCGTCCGTAGCCCGCGCTCGCCCGATAGTCCATGTCCATGACCACGTAGCCGCGATGCGCCAGCATGGAATGAAACATGAACTCACGGAAGTAGTTGGACCAACCCTGGTGGGAGTTCTGCAGGTAGCCAGCACCATGGACGAAGAACACCGCCGGTCGCTTGACGGTCGAGTCCGCATCTCCCGGGGGCAAGTAGAGCCGCGTGTAAATTGGCCGACCATTCTCGTTCGGCACCTCGACGATCTGCGGCTTGACCCAGGGCAGGCTCTCGAACTCATCGCTGGTGGTATGGGTCAGGCGAACAGCCTGGGCTGTCGGCGCTGCATCCTGCACATAGATCTCCGGCGGTTCGAGCAGGGCCGAATGGGTGATCAACAGCTTGCTGCCATCCGGCGAGATCTGCGCAGTGTTCATGCCTCCCAGATTGGTGATCTGCTCGATCTTGCGCGTCGCCGTTTCCAGGCGATGAATCTCGGTGATTCCAGGGTGGTCCAGGTTTGCTCGGAAGTACAGATAGCGCCCACTGGGATCAGGACTGACAGCTGTGACCTCGAAGGATCCGGAAGTCAGCTGCAGGTTCTCCTTGCTCGCTGGATCGTGCAGATAGAGATGTGAGTAGCCGCTCGCCTCGGACTGAAACCAGAAACGACCGTCATCAAGCCAACCGGAATTGTTGGCGATTCGCCCGATCCAGGCTGAGTCGCTACGGCGCTCCACGAGGGTAGGCTGCAAGGTCGCCGGCTTCTCCTTCTCGAGCTTGGCATCGGCCAGGGCGATGGTGAAGGTCCAGCGATCCTTGTTGTCCGCGGAAGAGGCCTGGACGGAGAAACGGCTGCCGTCCGAGTTCCAGCGGAGGCCGCGCAAGCTCACGGCCCGGGCCTTCGGCTTGCTTGGCTTCTTCTTGTCCGCTTCCTTGGCTTCGGCCTTGCTGTCGTCAGCCTTGGATTCCTTGGGGTCGCCCTTGCTGCGGCTGCTGGCGCGGATCGCCGCCAGGGGATCCTCCTTGATCCCCGGCAATGCATCCAGATCGACTTCGTAGCGGCGATGTCCTTGCAGGTCGAGTAGCGCCAGCTTCGCCGGCTGCGCCTTGCCCGTGCCCACCAGACTGCGCACCGGCCGCGGCTCTACATAGCTGGAGTCGGTCACCCAGACCGGCATGTTGTCGCGCTTGCCAGAATCTCTGCGCCCACCGTAGCTGAGAATCATCCAGCGGCCATCCGGGGACAGCGCCGTGCTCTGCGCATTCTTGCCCTTGCCAAGGTAGAAGGGTTGGGGGGCAGCACTGGGATCCAACTTGCGCTGGGCCTTACGACGCGCCTCCGCCGCTTCGCGCCGCTCCTTTCGCCTCTGCAGGAACTTGGAAAGCCGGCGGTTCTGCCGCTCCAGATAGTCGTCCTCGTCTTCCTCCGCATCCGGATCATCACCGGTCTTGATGTCAGCAAGTTGCGCCTCGAGCCCGCTGTCCAAGTCACGGAAGAACCACTGGCCGCCGCGATTGAAGGCGATGCGACGATCACCAGTTAGAAAGAAGGCCTGCGATTCGGCGCTCGCGCTGCGGGTCAGTTGGGTGACCTTGCCGGCCATCGCCCCACGCAAGTCCTTGATGTAGAGATCGCCGTTTCGACTAAAGACCTTGCGGCTCCGATCCTCGCTGTAACGCCCCCCGGGCAGGTCAACCATCGGCCGCTCGGCATCGCTGACACGGCGAAGCTCTCTCCCCTCGAGATCACTCTGAACGAGATCACGCTCCGCAGAGCCTGGCCGTTTCTGCGACCAGTAGAAGGACTGGGAGTCATCTGCCCAGTACGGAGAGCCCGGCGAACGTGCGAACCAATCCGGATCCGCCATGATCCGCTCGAGGGTGATGGCAGAACTCGCTTGCTTGGTGTCCTGCTGTGCAGGCAAGACGCTGAGGAGAATGGAGACACAGGGAAGAAGGTATGCGTTCATGAAGATCCTCTGGGCGGCGGAGTATACGCGAGTCCGGCTCAGCGCAGAAATCCAAGCAGGCTGTGCAGGCCGGAGCTGCGCAGGGCGAATGCTTCCGGATTGCAATGGCCGGGGATGCCGATGCGGTCAATTGCGAGGGGATCGGGCTTCTTGGCACTCACTCCGTCCATGAGGGTAAAGGCCAGCTCGTAGCCGGCCTTACCGACAGCGGCGAGTACCGCTTCCGTAACGTCTTCTGGTCCGCCATTGGGATAGACCAGAGTCCTGCAGGGCTCTCCCAACTCCGCCTCGATCCGTGCGCGGCTATCGACGAGTTCCTGCTCGAGATCCTTGGCTTCTAGACGACTGAGAATCGGATGTGAGCAAGTATGGGAGGCGATGTCGATTCCCATAGCGCGCAATTGGCGCAACTCGTCCCAGTTCATGAAGCGCCAGAGCTCTTCGTCAGCGAGCGCCGCCGGCGGCAAGGCCTGCTCTCCGAACAGGGTCCTGAGAAAGTCTCTTCGCTCCGCATCGGGCAGGGACTTGCACCTGCGCCGCAACTCAGCAGCCGCCGCCTCCCGCTGGCCGCGATTGTCCACCCTCAGCTCCCCACCGCCAGGCATGGGAACTTTACTCCCCGGCCAATGCAAGACCCGGAGATCGACTTCCATGGGCCAAAGTTGCCGATCGCTGCCGATGTAATCCACGGCGACGCTGACCAACGCCGGATGCCCACGCTGGGCCAAGACCTCCGCCGCTGGAAAGAGGTTGTTGCGGTAGCCGTCGTCGAAGGTGATCAAGACCGAGCGCTTGGGTAGCTTCGCCTCGCCGCCCAGCCAGGCCCGCACTTGCTGCAAGGAGACCAGATTGCAGCCGCTGAGCTGATCTAGATGACTCTTGAACTCGGCGAGGCTCACGGTGTTGCGGTACAGGTAGGCGTTCCCACTATGGTCCCCGGAAACAACACCGTGATAACAGAGGATCATGAGCCGATCTCGGTACAGCCACTGAGCGTAGGCCTGCATGCCGAGCGCCCGTGTCGCCGTCAAGAACAGGGACTTGCGGCTCATGGGTCGACGACCTCACGGTAGACCTGCAGAGTCTTCTCTGCCGCGGCACGCCAGGTAAACCCGCGGGCGCGCTCCTGGGCGGCCTGCTTCTTGGCCGCGAAGACTTCCGGATGATCCAGGCAGTCCAGAATCACCGCCGCCATCTCTTCTGCATCCGCCGGATCGAAGTAACTCGCATCTCCTGCTCCGGCCTCGGGAATCGAGGTCGCCTTGCTGGCCGCGACCGGAGTCCCCATGGCGAAGGACTCGAGAACCGGGATCCCCCAGCCCTCCGCGAAGGAGGGATAGACCATCAGATCCGCCCCCGCGTAGACAGTGGCGAGCTCCGCATGATCGAGATAGCCATGAAAATCAATTTGCTGGGCGAGGCCTCGTTCCGCAGCATAGGCGCGCAGAGTCTCCAAGTCGGCGCCCAGGAGACCGGTGATGACCACACGCCGGTCCAGGCGATTCTGGCCTGCCAGGATCTGCAGGGCATCGATGAAGCCGCGAGTGTTCTTTCGATTGATGGGCGATCCGATGGAGAAGAGGTAGCGCTGCCCTTGGGCAAATCGCTCTCTCGCCGCTTCTGCGGATCCCGCTGGCAAGTCCTGTAGGAAGACCGGCGGGATCCCATTGTAGAAGATCTCGACCTTGGCAGGTGAGACGTCGAAGCGAGTGCAGATGTCCTGCTTGCTGAACTCGGAGACCGTGAGAATCTTGTCCGCCTCCTGGCAAACCCGAGCGGTCACTCGCCGCACATGGTCCACATAGCTGTCACCTTGCCCCTTGTCCCACCAGGTCACGACCACGTCATGCAGACTGACCACCATGGCCGGAGAGCGATAACGGCTCCAGCGCGGAGGCAAAGTATTGTAGGTGCCGTGGTAGACCTGCACCCTGTCCCGACGCATCTGCCAAGGCATGCGCAGCTTCTCCCATAGGTGGAAGCGGCTGCCCTTCATCTCGCAGCGTTTGGGATGAATATTCTCAGCCAGCTCGGGCAGGTCCGCGGGGCGCGGATGCTCGTGATAGGCGAGAACTTCGAGCTCGGTCGCCATGGCACCGAACTCCCGCATCAGATGGCGGCAGTACAGTCCGATACCGCGCGGGTTCTGACGAAATCCTTCGCGCGCATCCAGACCGACCCGAATCCTCATGAGGCATCCGCTGTTCTCTTGGCGCTCGGCATCTCCTTGATGTACAGGTCGCGCTGCGGAAAGGCGATCTCGATTTCTTCGGCAGCGAAGCGCTTGTAGATCGCGCAGTTGAGAGCATCAGTGACGCGCCCGCGCAGAATGGGCTCAGGAATCCAGCAGAGCAGCTCGAAGTCGAGAGCCGATTCACCGAAGGAGCGGAAGCGAACCCTGGGCTCAGGCTCTTTGCAGGCCTGCTCCTCCGCCGCCGCGACCGCGAGCAAGACTTGGCGAACCTTGTCGATATCCGAACCGTAGGCCACACCGAGCTTGATCCTGATTCTTCGCTTGGAGTGACTGCCACCGGTCTCGTTGGTGATTCTCGTATTGCCTAGCACGTTGTTGGGGATGGTGATCTCGATATCGTCTCGGCTGACGATCCGGGTTGAGCGCAGGCCGATGTGCTGCACCTGCCCACGGGTTCCATCCTCGAGAACGATGAAGTCACCGACCCGATAGGGCGCGTCGGTGACGATGAACACCCCGGTAATCAGGTTGGCCAGGGAGTCCTTGGCAGCAAATCCAAGAGCGATGCCGACGATTCCTGCGGAAGCGAACCAGCCGGTGGTGCTGATCCCCCAGATCTCGATGAAGAGATAGATCGAGAGCCCTGCCACCAGAACCTTGCCCAGGTTGTCGAAGAGCGGGTAGGTCCGATGCTCGATGGATCGAAAGCGATCTTCACGATTCAAGGCGGTGTGGAGGAACGCCTGCACCAGCCGAAAGGCAAAAATCGTCCAGATCAGGAGGATGATCGTGTTCAGAATGCGCTGGGTCTGAGCATGCACTTCCTCGTCCAGATCCAATCGCAGAGCGGCGAATTCCACGCCGAGCACCAAGACCGTGCGAAAGAGCGGCGAGTGAAGCAGCTCCACCAGTTGGTCGTCGAAGGCGAAACGGGTTCGCTTGGCCCAATTCCGCACCATGCCACAGAGCAACCAATCGCTGAGCTTGGCGATGACCAGGAAGACGACGATGATCGCCAGAACCTGCAGCGCTGGCTGCGGGATCCATTCCTCGAAGAACTGATCCATCCGCTCCAGGAATCCGGAATCTACCTGCGCCTCTCCTAGCGGAGCCTCAGAACCATCCTGAGCTGCTCCCACACCTGCCTCCATAACCGACATGGGCTCATGTTATGGCTCAAGGCCGACGAGAACGCAGGAGGAATTCAGTGGCCTGCGCCTTTTCTTCCCGCCTTCTCTAACTGCAGTTTGAGGAACTCGGCAAGCGCTTTGCCGGCTACAGCGTTGCCCCTGGCATTGAAGTGGGTATCACGCAGGTGATAGAGGTGACGCTCGCCGTCGGCCATGGGCGGCCGCTCTCGCAAACTCGGCAAGAGATCCAAGTAGGAGATCCCCCGCCTTCGCAACCAGGCTCCGATCATGCGCTGCGGCTCGTCGCGATCCAGGTCGCTCCGGCCCAGAACCCTCGCTATGCGATCCCAGAGACCATCATCGACCTGATACTGATCAGGGATGAGCATGACGCAGAAGGGCTTTTCCCCCAGCATGCCAAGCATTTCATCGATGGAACGGAAGAGTAGCTCATAGCCACCGTACTGATCGGCCTGCTCGTTGAGAACAGCCCGTTCAACCTCCATCTGCAGGAATGCCGGCGCAGTAAGAGAAGCCGGTTCCAGGTTCGGATTCTCCAGCCATGGGTACTGGCGCAGCAAGTTCTCGGCATCGTTGACGACCTCGCCCTCGGTTTGGATCTTCATCTCCGACTTGCCCAAGACCCCCAGACCCGAATCGCCGGTGGCGAGGCGGTAGAGCCGCTGGGGAAGGAGGTAGCTGAGCACGTTGCGACGATCACAGAGGGAGGTGATGAAGTCAGGCTCTGCGTTCCAGCGCGCCGCCTCGAAGAGATCGTTGCCGATGAAGAAGTTCACCAGGACCAGATCTGCCTGCAAGTCGAGACCCTGGTTCTCGAGGATATGTAGATAGCCCCCTGGTCCGATGCCTGCATAGCCGAGATTGTGGATCGCAACCCCTTCCAACTGGCGCTCGGCTACCGTCGTGTAGTGGTAGAGATGCGGCACGACTCCGAAGCTGAAGGAGTCACCGATGCTGACTACCGTGGCCTCTCGGCCCGGAGCGAATTCCAGATCGTAGTGGGAGCCACTGTTGCAAGGGAAACTGAAGTGCAAGGCTCCAGGTGGAAGGCGAAATCGCCCCAGTGCAGCCTCGACTGTCTCGGTTTCTCGCGCCAGGAACGGGGACTGGGATAGTCGAGCGCTCACCCGCAGTCCCACTTCGAGGAGCACGAGGCTCGCACAAAAACTGCAGAGCATGAACTCGAAGCGCCGGCAGTATGCCTGCGCGTTCCAGCTTTCTCGCCGCGACTCGAGCAGACGTAGACCGGCGAAGCACCCGATGGCCAGGGCAAAGGACGACTGGCAGAGGATCGGCTTGAAGTTGCGCGACAGCAGAACCTGAGCAGCGATGGCAAGCACTCCGAGCACGAGCAAGTCACGGAGCATTCGCGAACGGATGTCCACCTTCTGGCTCAGGTCGCGGAGCGCGGAGACCAGGCAGAGGCAGCTTCCAAAACTGAGTGCAAGCATCACTGGCCAGCGCATATCACCCAGCACGTGACTGCCGCGAGATTCTAGGCGCGCGAGCTCGAAGACCACTAGCACTGCCAAAACCAGGCCCAAGGCTTGCACCAAGAAGGAGAGAAGAGCGAGCAAGCGCGGCAGCATGGCCTGTGGCCTGCTCATCGCCCAGTTCCTCGCGCTGAACTCATGTCATGATCCTAGGCGCGCCTTCCCTGACCGCATCCCCCTCCACGCCCCTTGTCCAAAGCGACCATGGGATGGACAATGCGCCCGCCCCCAGGACCCCGAAACGAAGAGGAGATTGCCCTATGAGACGCAGGTCGCTCGCACTGACCACGTTCTTTCTTTCTACCCTGGCTGGCGCACAGCAACCGGTCGCCTGCGAAGCCGCTTCCTTGTCGCCGGCAACAGAGACCCAAAGCGGCGAGTCCAAGGATGCACATAGCGCAGCACGCGCATTCCAAAACCTCGTCCTCGACGGCAAGCAGGTCGCGAGCGGAGTCAAGAAACTGCGCAAGGAACTCAAGTGGCACACGAACCTGGGAACTGCTGCGGCTCAGGCCAGAAAAGAGAACAAGCCGATTCTCTGGATTCAGGCTCTGGGAAAACTGAGCGGCTACACATGAAGCGCAGCGCAAAGTTTGAGGGGAGTTTCCCTTCCAAGTGATCAGGTCTTTCCCATGCTCGAACGGGACTTCGTCCTCGGCTGGAAAGACATCCGCAAGCAGCGATATGTGGGCTACTCCTTTGGCTACAAACCCAAGGACAGCTCCCTCGGCACTACCAATGGCGCCGGCCCGCACAACGTGCAGATGTTCGTGCTCTCTCCGGACCGAGTCGTCCTGCACGCACTACCTGGCTTCTGGCATCCGGAGGATCTGGCGCAGGAGCTCCAGTTTGCCAAGGTGCTGGCGACCCTTTGGGCTGACGAAGATCGCAGCATCGAAGACAAGAAGGACATGTTTCGTCGCCTGCAAAAGCACGAGATCAAGCGCCAGTCCGAGCTGAGCAGCGCCCGCAGTGGCTGGCAGAGCTTTGACAGCCGGGCCGAGGCGAATCGCCTGGCCAAGGGCCCTCGCGACACCTTCTACCCAGCGGTCGATGGCATGCCCCAGATGCTCAAGCCCATCAACATCCTGGTGCATGAGCGCATGGCGGCGAGACCCTTCCTGGCCTTCGAGGACTTCGACACGGCGGCCTTCGTGGACTATGGGCGGTACTTCTATGACCTGAACAGCCGGGTCGATGGTCGTGGCATCGAGTTCAGGAGCCTGCGCCCCCTACGGAAGAAGCGCGCGCAGATCGCCAAGGTGGAAGCGAAGCGCGAGGCGCGGCGGCAGCGAATCGAGAGTCGGCGAAGGCCGCGATAATTATTTTCACGGCACCGGAATATAGACCGGATCGAGACTGATCCGGGTCCTGTGGCTCGAGCGACTGCCTCGTTGACGTGGATAACTCTCCACAGAACCAACGCGCAGTCGCTCAACAGAGCCTGCCATCCTCGAACCCCCCTGCCCAGGAGCCGGAAGCATGATCGTAAAGACCCTATTGGTCGGAGTCCTCGCCACCTCAGGCGCTGTTGTCACCATCAACTCCAAGGATTCAGCTCAGGACCCTCAGCAGCCGCGTTATCAACAGGCGGGCTATCAAGGGGCTCGGTTGGATCTCAAGGACCCCCTCTTCGAGTACCGCAGCGATTCGGAGAACCTGAGCATGTTCCGTCGCGAGATCGGGCGCCTGCAGGGAGAAGTTGCCGAGCTCGGCGATCTGGTCGCCGAGGGAGGTGAACAACTCGAAGCAGCGCTGCGCCGGGCCAATGCTGCGGAGCTCCGCAATGCTCACCTGGAAGAAGAGCTCGAGTACTGCCAGGAGATGCACAGCCGGCGTAATCGCGGCGACCGCAACTGCACTCCTTCTCGCTCCATGCTGGTCAAGTTTGACAAGGCCCTGAACCGCAGCGGCAACGAGCGCTTGGCCAAGCGCATCGCCAAGGATGTGGCTGAGACCGTCGGGGACAACAACAGCAGCCTCAACAGCTACACCTGGGCCCTGCTCACCAAGTCCAAGTACAAGGGCAAGAATGATGACTTGGCCTTGATGCTGGCGGAGCGCATGGCGAGTCGGCCTCGCAAGCTCGACCACTACATGCTGGATACCATCGCCCTGGCAAAGTTCCGCAGCGGCCTTGTCGACGAGGCAATCGAACTGCAGAAGCGGGCTCTAAAGAAGAACCGCGGTGACCGTGAGTACATGCAGCGCCTGAAGATGTACGAGGCAAAGAAGGCTGCCTGCAAGGAAACTCCGGAGAAGCGCATCAACTAAGCGAGGCACTGGCCAGCGGTATTGTTGGCCATGAGCGAGGATCGAGGCCAGAATTGCGCTCCGCACAAGGAGCCACCATGACCCCCCAGTTACTGCCCTCGATTCTCTCCGCCAGTCTTCTCGCGTCCCTCTTCGCCAGTGGGCTGCCTGCCCAAGGCGATGTGCAGATCCGCAGCATCAAGGTCACGGAGAACATCTTCATGCTGATGGGGCAGGGCGGGAACATGGGCCTATGCATCGGCGAGGACGGTGCCTTCCTCATCGACGATCAATTCGCCCCTCTCAGCGAGAAGATCCAGGCTGCGGTTGCCAAGGTCTCCGAGAACAAGGTCAAGTTCCTGGTGAACACGCACTGGCACGGCGACCACACCGGCGGCAACGAGAACTTCGGCAAGTCAGGCAGCATCATCGTCGCCCACAAGAATGTGCGCGAACGCATGGCCAGCGAGCAGTTTCAGGCTGCCTTCAATCGGACCGTGCCCGCGGCTCCGAAAGAAGCCCTGCCTGTAGTCACCTTCAACGACGAGGTGACTTTTCATTGGAACGGCGAAGAGATCCGCGTCTTTCACGTGGAGAGAGCCCATACGGATGGTGACTCGATCATCCACTTCGTGGACTCGAACGTCTTCCACATGGGTGACAACTTCTTCAACGGCAACTACCCATACATCGACCTCTCCAGCGGCGGCTCCCTCGATGGCCTGATCGCTTCGACCAAGAAGGTCCTGGGCATGAGCGACGGAGAGAGCAAGATCATCCCAGGCCACGGCACACTGGGAACACGCGCCGAGCTCGCGGCGAGCCTGGATGTTCTCGAAGTCATGCGCGAGCGAGTGATGGAACTTCTCGAGGCAGGTGCCTCGGTCGAAGAAGTCGTCGCCGCCAAGCCCAGCGAGGAATTCGATGCGCAATGGGGCAAGGGCTTCATGAAGCCAGACCAGTGGGTCGGCATCATCGCCGAGAGCCTGGCGAAGTCCCGCGAGGCAGGGGACAAGAAGGACTAGCTACGCCAAGGCCATCCAGAGACCAGATCATCCCCATTCCCGATGATCCTGCGCTGCAGGGCGTTATCTTCTACGCACAATGCTACCAAGACGCTGCACTGGCCCTGCGAATCAACTAGTCCTCGCCATGGGCCTTGGCGTCCTGCTCCTTGCAGGCAGCGCCGCAACCCAACAAGCCCTCGCCGGCTCGCGACCGAACATAATCTTCATCTTCTCCGACGATCACGCGCCGCATGCCATCAGCGCCTACGGCTCGAAGATCAACAGCACTCCAAATATCGATCGCCTCGCCGCCGAGGGCGCGATCTTTCGGGCGTCCTACTGCGGCAACAGCATCTGCGGCCCCTCTCGCGCCACGGTTCTCACCGGCAAGCTCTCCCACGCCAACGGCTTCATGCGCAACGGCAATCGCTTCGACGGCGAGCAGCAGACCTTCCCCAAGCTCTTGCAGAAGGCGGGCTATGAGACGGCCATGATCGGCAAGTGGCACCTGGGAACGGAGCCAACTGGCTTCGACTACTGGCGCATCCTTCCGGGACAAGGCAGCTACTATAATCCTGACTTCATCGACGCCGAGGGGCGCAAGCGCCTTCCGGGCTACGTCACCGAAATCACCACCGAGCTCGCCCTGGACTGGCTACGCGAAGGCCGCGATCCAAACAAACCCTTCCTGCTCATGTGCCAGCAGAAGGCGCCACATCGCTCATGGATGCCGGGACCAAGAGAGCTTGGCCTCTACCGGGACGAGGACATACCGGAGCCAGCTTCACTCTTCGATGACTACCTCGGGCGTGGTCCAGCTGCCGCCCAACAGGAGATGGAAATCGATCGGCACATGTTCATGTTCTATGACCTCAAGCTCGAGCCGACGCCCGAGGAGTCGCAGAATCTAACTGGACCGGACCGCAGCTGGGAGAACCCACTCAAGCGCATGAACCCGCAGCAGCGGGCCGCCTGGGACATAGCCTTCCTCGAGGAGAACCAGGCCTTCCGCAAGGCCGGACTCGCGGGCGAAGATCTCATCCGTTGGAAGTTCCAGCGTTACATCAAGAACTACCTGCGCTGCGTTGCCGGCGTCGACCGCAGCGTTGGCCAGATCCTCGATTATCTCGCCACGAACGGACTCGAAGAAAACACCATTGTGATCTACAGCTCGGACCAGGGCTTCTACCTGGGCGACCATGGCTGGTATGACAAGCGCTGGATGTACGAAGAGTCATTTGCCATGCCTCTGCTCGTGCGTTGGCCGAAGCAGATTCAAAGCGCCCTCGAGATCTCCCAGCTCGTGCAGAACATCGACTACGCCCCGACCTTCCTCGAGCTCGCAGGGGCGCCAGTCCCCGCCGACATGCAGGGGCGCAGCCTTCTGGCTCTGCTCGAAGGTAAACAACCGGCGGACTGGCGCGACGCCCTCTACTATCATTACTACGAGTCCCGGGCGACGCACCGGGTCGCGGCCCACTACGGCATCCGCAAGGGCCAGTACAAGCTGATCTACTTCTATGAGGAGGAGCACGACTACTTCGAGCTCTTCGACCTGGAGGAGGATCCGGGCGAGATGCACAATCTCTATGCGGAATCGGCCTACGAGGAGATTCGTGTGGAGCTGCGCGCGCGCCTGAAGCAGCTCCGGGCCAGCTATGCCGATACGACGGGCAAGCCCATGCCGGGCTAGCCAGACAGATCCGCGCAGCTTGCCGCAGGGATGTACCAAGGCGATAGGCGGTTGTCCTGGACCCTCCCCGGCTGCACACTAGCCCGGGCCTAGTCGCCCTCCCCCCCAGTCCAGGAGACCCCATGCGGAACTTGCTCTCGCCCATTCTCGTCGCCACCTTGACCGCAAGCATCAGCGCCCAGGTGCCGACCGAGGCCGAAAAGGCATTGATCGCCAAGGCCAAGGCCATCCATGCCAAGGCGATCACCCTGGATACCCACAAGGACATCTCGCCAACTCTGGCACTGCAGAACTTCCCTGAGGATCCTGCGGAAAGGGAAGCCTATCGACGGCGCGTCGACCCCACGGTTGACGGGGACAATCAGGTGGACTTTCCCAAGATGCGCAAGGGCGGCTACGACGTCGCCTTCTACATCGTCTATGTGGGGCAGGGCGCGAATGATCCGGGTGGATTCAATCGGGCCAAGTCCCAGGCCTTCCTCAAGTTCGACGCCATCCACCGCATGGCGGAGCACTATCCGGACGACATCGAGATCGCCTACACCCCGGATGACGTTCGTCGCATCGCTGGCGCAGGCAAGCTCGTCGCCTGCATCGGCATCGAGAACGGCTATCCCATGGGGGAGGATCTCTCGCTCATCGCCGAATTCCAAAAGCGTGGTGCGCGTTACATGGGCATCACCCACAACCGGCACAGCCAGCTCGGTGATTCGCACACGCCGGCGGAAGGTATCCACGGCGGTCTCAGCGAGCTCGGCAAGAAGGCCATCGCCGAGATGAACCGAGTCGGCATCATGGTGGACATCTCCCACTCCGCCAAGCCGACCATGATGCAGGCCCTGTCAGCTTCGAAGGCGCCGGTAATCGCATCGCACTCGGGCGCGCGCAGCATTTCGGACGTGACCCGCAACCTGGATGATGAGCAACTCCTGGCCATGAAGACCAACGGCGGTGTCGTCCAGTCGGTTGCCCTGGGCAGCTTCGTCAAGGTCGGCACGGAACGTAACCAGGCCATCGCTGCCCTGCGCGAAGAACTGGGCATCCCTCGCCGCGGACGTGGCGGTCGCGGCCGACGCGGTGGCCAGGCTTCCGAGGCGAACGCCGCTCCAGAGATCAGTCCGGAAGAGCGCGCCAAGCGCATGGAGATCTTCACCGAGCGCATGGTTCAGATTGATGAGAAGTATCCCGAAGCGAACGTGAAGGACTTCGTCGACCACATCGATCACATGGTCAAGCTCATCGGTATCGATCACGTGGCCATCTCATCCGACTTCGACGGTGGCGGCGGCATCAAGGGCTGGAACAACGCCGCCGAGACCTTCAATGTCACCCTCGAGCTGGTCCGTCGCGGCTACTCGGAAGCGGACATCAACAAGATCTGGTCAGGCAATACTCTGCGTGTCTGGGCCGAGGTCGAAGCCATCGCGAAGAAACTGCAGGCGGAAGAGAAGAAGTAGTCCGCATCAATCCGGCGGCTCTTCCGTCACCAGGGCTTCGGTCAGGATGATCCGGCCACCGCTGCGCAGGATGCCCGAGGGCTGCTGCGCAGCTTCGAGCAGGTCGATGAGTTGTGCATCGTTGATCCGAATACCGCTGGGAAGGGCAGTCGCTTCCACTCTGAGGCGCGCGAGAAGTCCCGGGTCATCCTGGACCATATGGATCGCCAGGTTCTGATAGCCGGCGGCGGTCTCGGGCCGTTCCACTTCGACAGCGGCGGTCGGAATGAGCATCCAGATCACGGCAGCGGCGAGGCCGAGGACTCCAGAGGCGCGGATGGCCCGGCGCTGACGCCTTCGGCTGACCACCTTGGCGCTGAGAATCGCGCGCATGGCATCACGGCGCGCCTGCCCAGCTGAGCTCAAAGCCATCGGCTCATCGCGCAGACTTTTTGCGAACATCTCTTCATAGGAGCTCATGAGAAGTACTCCTTCGCCGTCTCTCGCCACCTGGCCAGGATGCGACGAATGCGGCCATGGGCCGCGTTTCCGCTAATACCTACTTCTTCCCCCACCGCCGCGAGAGTCTTGCCACTGCCAAAGCGCTGCAAGATGAGCTCGCGATCCGATTCAGGCAGAGCAGCGATCATCTTCTGCATCCACAAGAGCCTCTCTTGATCCTCGAGGGCTTGTGGGACCGTCTCGCGACCGCTGCTATCCCCTTCGCCATCCTGCGCCTCCGCCTCACGCTGACGCCGGCGCTTTTCCTTGCGCAGATGATCCACCGCGGTGTTCATGACGACCTTGCCCATCCATGCGGTGACGGCTTTCTCGTTGGCCATGGGCCGAATGGACTTCACCACCTTCATCATGCAGTCCTGAACCACATCCAGGCAAAAGGACTCGTCCCGTCGCGACAGCGAGCGCACCATGGCGAAGGCCCGATCAAACCACAGTTCGTAGAACTCGGCGAATGCCCCCTCGTCTCCACGGGCGATGGCCGCGGTTAGCTGAACGGACTCGAGCTCCCCTCCCACCGGATTACTCACGGCGAGAAGAGGAGCTCGGCGCTGCTCTTGCTGGGATGGGACGGCCACAGTCATCCAAGGTGCACTTGGGTCTAGCGACCGGTGGAGGCGCCTCCAGACTTCTGCCTGGCAGCCTCGTTACGCTTGTTCATTTCCTCCATCTTGGTGGCATCACGCAGGCGTCGAATATCGCTCTCCATGCTTTGGATGATGTTCTGCACCAACCCGATTTGGCGAGCATTACCCTGGGTGAAGAGTAGGCCTGAGTCCTCGTGATACTTGAACTCGGGTTTGGAGCCACCGACCCGCACGCCTAGACCCGTATCGATGGCAGTGAGGATCGTCTCGGGTTTCATGGTCAGCCCATCAGCCTCCGAATCGCCGGGCACCGTATCGGTCAGAAACTTCAGGGAGAAGACTGAGACTCGCAAAGGGCTTGCCTCTTGATTTGGCGCTGGCATTTGAGTGGTGACAGGGCCGCCACCTGTGGATCGCCTATTCCTTATCTGGACGCTCACCGCATACACCGGGGTGCCCTTCACACTGCGCAGGGTCTCCACCCGCACTCGCGTGTCCTCTGAGGTGATCGCGCCGATGGAGCGCAGAGCGGACTCGACAGTAGCCTTGCTGAGAGTGAGCGCAGGCAATTCCACCTTGGCGGCGATCTCAGGCATGACGATATTGATGTCATTACCGGCCTTGCGCAGGGCGGCAGCAAAGTCAGCCAGTGAGCCGCCAGTGAAGTCCAGGCTAACTACCGGGTCGGCAGCGATGTTGGCTGGAGTGGCCTGCTTGGACTCCTGGGCGAGGGCTTCGCTGCCCAGGACTGCGACAGTGCTCAGGATGGCCAGGAAAGGCAGTTTCGTGATCGTATTCATGTTTGTTCCTCGTACCCGCTCGGGTTGTTTGGCCTGAAGACGACGCCGCCAGGGGAGTTCGTCGCCCTTGTAAAAAAAAACCTCCGCGCGCCTCAGCCCTGTCGCCGGGGATGACCCTGGGGAAGACTGATCGACTCGAGGATTCCGGCGGCCCGTAGCAAAACTCGACGCTCCCTCTGGGGCAGCTCGACCAGCTCCCCCGCCAGCTGAGCCACCCGCCGTTCCTTGCCTGCCTGCAACAGACGCCTGCCCTTGGCGGTAGCCTGCAGAAGCTGGGCGCGTGA
Organism: Planctomycetota bacterium; assembly: GCA_021776805.1. Classification (GTDB taxonomy): domain Bacteria; phylum Planctomycetota; class UBA1135; order UBA1135; family UBA2386; genus JAJFFD01. Next base: position 11,263 of record JAJFFD010000005.1, on the reverse strand, counting down.
GTCCTGCGGATCCAAGATCCGCGTCACCAGGCCCTCATCTTCCAAGGCATTGACCATGCGGGAGATGGTCGGCGGCCGCACCTGCTCCGCCTCCGCCAGGTCGCCAACCCGAATGGGCCCGGCGAAGACGATGACCGAGAGGGCAGAGAGCCGCGGAGCACTGAGACCCGAAGCGCGGTCCACCGCTCGTAGTCGGCGCAGGAGATGGATCGCCGCCGAGTGGATGCGATCGGCGAGTTCACGCTCAGCTTTGCCAGGATCATTGGCTGCTCTTGATTTCATTAGCTAAGCTAACTATATATCGACGGAGCAGATCGAACAAGGAAGGCCATGACAGAACAAGCGAGCAGCATTAGCGCCATCGGACAAATCGCCATCAACATCAAGGACGTGGATCGGGCCATCGCCTTCTACCGAGACCAACTCGGACTCAAGCTTCTCTTTCAAGCGGGCGACATGGCATTCTTCGACTGCGGCGGTGTCCGCCTCATGCTTGGCCCGCCCAGTTCACCTGAACTGGATCACCCCGCCTCCATTCTCTATTACCGGGTTGAGGACATTCAGGCGGCCTGCGCTGATCTCGAGTCCAAGGGACTGGAGTTCGAACGCAAGCCTGGCTTGGCTCACAAGACCGAGGAACAGGAGCTCTGGATGGCCTTCCTCCGCGATCCGGACAACAACCTCCTCGCCCTCATGAGCGAGGTTCCGAGCTAGGCGACTTCCCCTGAGCTCACTGCCGGGTTACGTGAGGGCCGGTAGCCGCTCAGTAGGGCCAGAATGCCGAGCAAGTAGATGGGCAGCGCCGCGAGCATCACCGTGGTAAAGCCGAACTCCATGGCCAGGAGGACCGCAGCCGTGGAACCGAAGACCGTCAAGAAGGAGTTGATCCCCCAGGCCCATGGGACCAACTCAGGTCGGTCCACAGAGATGATGCGGATGCCGCAGGGGAAGGCCATGCCAAGCACGAAGCCTACGGGAAAGAGCAGCAGCACGGCGATGGCGATGCGCATGCCCAAACCTGCCGCGATCATCGCGTTCAGGAAGTAGGTAGAGCTGAGCCAGGCGAAGACGATCGCCAATGGGATCCAGAGAGCCAGGCCGCGCAGGCGCGAATACACATTGCTGCCACTGCGGACACTGAGGCTGCCAAGGCCGGCGGAGATCAGCATGGTCGGCAGGACCGTGCTCAATGAGATCGTCGGATGCCCGAGGAAGAGCACGTAGCGCTGAAGGAGAACGATCTCCACCACGATGAAGCCGGCCCCCAGAGCTGCGAAGTAGAGAAAGGCAGAGAGTGTTCCACCACCCATTCCGAGCTTGGGCAGGCTACGCAAGGGCCGCAGGATGAAGAGTCCGCCGAGCACCACTGTCTGCAGCAGACTCAGCACCAGGCAGAGGTGCCCCACCGGATACTTGCTCGAATAGGCATGCCCACCGTATTCGCCAATCTCGAGCAGACTCCTCCACTTGAAGAAGTTGAAGAAGAAAGGCTCGTCGTCGGTGGAGGGCCGAACTTGATAGGGGTAGTTCGCATAGAACCCGGGCCGCTGCCCAGGAGTCGTACGCAGCAGATCATCGAAGGGATTCTTACGCGGCTCTTCAGGGTCGAAGACGACTACATATTCGTTGCGAGCCGCAAACTCGCGCAAGGCGGTGAGCACCGTGGCCTCCAGCGGCGTAGGCGAGACCAAGATCGATGCCCAAAGCGCAGTGGACTGACCGCGCAGAATGAAGATGTGTGAACTGGCATCGGCGATGCCCCGGCCCTCGAGGGCTTCGAGGGCCGTCGCTGCCAGCCGTAAACTCTCCCGCGGCTCGTTCGGAAAGACGATGCGGCTGTAGCTAAGAACGCCACCGGGTCGGAGTGCATCAAGGAACTCTTCCACTCCTTCTCTGGTGTAGAGATAGGTCTCGGAGAGGGAGTAAGCGCCCGAAGCCAGGGCCGTGTACGTGTCCACCCCGGACATCTGAATGAGATCGAACTTGCGACCGGAGGAGCGGGCGAAGTGTCGCCCCTCGGCATTGACCAGCTCCACATCCGCGCGCCCCGCCAGGCCGCCGGTGAACTCGAGGAAGTCCTCCTGCAAGAGCTTGAGAGTGGAGGCATTGATCTCCACTCCTGTGACCTTCTTCACGCCGTATTGCAGAGCGATCAGCAGATCGATGCCGCCACCGACGCCGATGGCTACCTCTTCCACGTCCTTGGCGCCACGGGCCTCGAGGATCACGTGTCCTGAGGCAGCACTGAAGTCGCGCAGAAAGCGCATGTCCACCAGTGGATCCACAGACTCGATGAAGAAGGTCGGTGCAGAACCATCCTGAAAGACGGAGTGAATCTTGCGCAGGGGAGTGTTCGGCGGCGCCGCCCCACCCATGGTCGGACGACCAGGGACGCCCTCACTCACATCGATGCGTGCCAGCGGGTTCCATAGGCTGTGTTCCAGCTTCATGGGGACTGCGAGCAAGTCCGCCAACTCCTTACTCGGCGCCAAGGGTGGGTCGAGCTTGCCTTCGCGGGCGGCAGGGAGAACTTGCATGGCCAGGAGCAGCGCCAGGCCCAGGGCGAGGAGACCCTTGCACAGCGCGCGGATACCGGGCATGTCGGGCAGGGCAAAGAGCCCTGCACTGAGGGCTGACAAGACCGAGAGAGCGATGATCGCACCGGGGACCGTCAGACTCTCCATGCAGAGGACAACCGCGATGGCTCCCAGTCCCGCACCGAGCAGATCGAAGAAGTACAGCGAGCCCACCCGTTCGCGTGCGGACTGAATGGCATCGCAGATGATCAAGCCGGCGCAGAAGAAGGGCCCGGCGATGAGCAGGTAGATCAGCAGAAGCCCGATCACGTTGCTCGGATCCTCGCCCATCATCAGGGGGGCGAAGCGCACACGGATCATCGCTCCGTAGCAGAATGGGATACTCAGGGCGAAGAGGATGCAGTAGCTCGAGAGCCGACGCATGACCCCTTCGACGGGATTCTGACCGCGGGCATCCCGCAGCATTACATAGCTGCCAGCCGCTCCGAAGCCGAGCAGTGCGACGCCAATCACCACATAGGTGAAGTGGTGCCACATCATCAGTGCCATGATGCGAGTCATCAGGATCTCGAGGCCCAAAGTGACTCCGGAGATCAGGAAGACTCCGCCGTACAGGCTGATGGTGCTAAGGCGCGAGTTCATGTGAATGGGGGCTGAGGCGAGCATCGGAGGCCGCTAAGGCAGGATACCCTCTCGTGACACCTTTGCGCTGGAGAGAAGAAGGATCACAAGAGGGCCTAGGTATGGGGCTTACAGGGCTGGCTCCAATCTAGGCCGCCCGCGTTTTCCCCGCCTCGTGATGACGATTGTTCTGCGCATCGATAGACTCAGCAGGGTCAGCCCAGTTTCCGTAAGGAAGCAAACTCGCCCGCTGGTACCCCCCAGCTCCCTCAAGTCCCATTGTTCCCGGAGTCATCGCATGACCATGGCCACTCGTCTCGCCGCTCGGTCCTCGCTCTTTTCTGCGAGCCTGACGGCAGTTCTGCTGCTCAGCAACACAAACGCCCAACAGGTCGTTCTCTCGCAGGAGGACTACCTTCGCCCACAGCCGGTGATCGCCGACGTGATCACTTCGGATGCGATGCACAATCCGGAGAACCTGCGCAACCTCAGCCCTGACGGTCAGTACTTCCTGGTCAATCAGAGTCGGGGAATGACCCCACTCACCGCCATGGGTCGGCCCTATGTCAATCTGGGCGAGACAGCGATCGACCATGTGGCCAACCGCTCCCGGCGCCTGAGCACGGGCAACACCGTCGGAATGAAGCTGGTTTCACACAAGACTGGCGAACGACGTTGGATCAATCTGCCGGAGCAGATGACCATCAGCGGCAGCCAGTGGTCTCCGGACGGCAGCAAGATCGCCTTCATCGGCAATCATGATGACGCGAGTTACCTCTACGTGGCCGATGTTGAGTCCGCCAAGGCGCGCAAGGTTTCCGAGCGCCCACTGAACGCGTCTCTGGTTGGCAACTTCTCCTGGGCAGGCGACAGCAAGCAACTCCTGGCGGTGGTTATCCCAGATGGCCGTGGCCCCATGCCACAGCGCCCAGTGACCGCTACCGAACCGACGGTGTGGATGAGTCACGAAGGTGAGACTCCAGCGCGCACCTACCGCTTCCTCCTCAAGACTCCCTACGACAAGGATCTGCTCGAGTATCTGACCACGGGTCAGCTCGCCGTCCTCGACTGCGAGAGCGGCGAAGTTCACAACGTCGGCGCCCCGGCGATGTACACCAGCGTCAACATGTCCCCGGACGCGCAGCACTTCCGGGTCACCAGCATGCAGCGGCCCTTCTCCTACTTCGCGCCGCGCAGCTCCTTCGGAACGAAGGAAGAGATCATCGACCGAGAGGGCATGCCCTTGAACATGCTCAACGAGCGCAAGTTCGTTGAAGGCCAGCGACGCGGCGGCGGTGGCCGCGGTGGACGCGGCGGCAATGGCAACCAAAACGACGGTCGTCGCAGCCTGAGCTGGCGCCCGGACGGCAATGGCATGTCCTTCCTGCAGCTCGAGCCCAAGAAGGAAGAAGCCAAGGAAGAAACCAAGGACGACGCCAAGAAGGCGGATGCGGACAAGGCTGATCAGCCCGCCGCCGCCGGCAACCAGACTCGCCGCGCCGGCAATCGCCGCGGTGGCAACCGTGCTGCTGGCACCCGTGCTGGTGGTAGGCGCGGTGGAGTCCGTCGCGGCGGTGCACGGCGTGGTGCCGGCACTCGCGCCAACCGTCCTGCTGGCGCTCAACCTCCGGCACCTGCAGCAGCCGCTCCGGCCGCAGCAGCACAAGCCAGCGAACCTGCCAAGCCGCAGGAGAAGGCCGAGGAGGAGAAGCCCCGCAAGGATCGCATCATGCAGTGGCTGCCCCCCTTCGACGATGACAGCCAGAAGGTGGTCTGGGAAAGCGATGACCCGATCCAGGGCGTGCAATACTCCCAGGACTGTCAGACCCTCTACATCACCCAGACCAAGGATGGCAAGCGGCACCTCTTCGCGGTCAACCTGAAGGATCCGAGCAAGAAGCTCACCATTCAGGAGACCGATGGCAACCAAGGCGCTGGTGGACGCGGCGGCGGCCGTGGTCGCGGTCGACGCGGCGGTGGCGGCGGTGCTGGCCTCAGCACCAAGCCAGGCGCCATGGGCGGACGCATTGTGCGCACTTCATCGGACGGTACTTCGGTCTACATGGCCGGAACGGATCAGCCGAAGGAAGGCGAAGAAGGCAGCCCCAAGCCCTACATGGACAAGATCGCCATCGGCTCCGCTGAGAAGGAACGCATTTGGGAAGGATCCAGCGATCACATGGATTCCATTGCCGCCATCCTCGATGACGACATGAGCCAACTGGTGATCAATCGCCAGACGGCCACTGAGATCCCCAATGACCATCTCCTTGACAGGGCGAGCGGCCGACTACGCCAGCTGACCGACAACATCGATCCGGCCCCCGAGGTCACCAATGCGGAGCGTCATCGCTTCCAGGTTACCCGTGTGGACGGCATCAAGTTCTGGGTCTCGGTAACGATCCCACGCGGCTACGGCGTCAAGCTGCCCGCGCTGTTCTGGTTCTACCCCCGAGAGTACACCTCCCAGGAGGCCTATGACCGTGGTGTTCGCAAGCCGAACCCGAATCGCTTCCCGATGATGCGCAACCGCTCCATGCAGCTCATGACCCTCGCCGGTTATGCGGTCGTCGAGCCGGATTGCCCGATCATCGGCAAGGAAGGCCGGATGAACGACAACTACGTCGCCGACCTGCGGAATAGCCTCTGGGCCGTCATCGACGAGCTCGACAAGCGCGAGATGATCGACCGGGATCGCCTTGCCCTCGGTGGCCACTCTTACGGTGCCTTCAGCACCGCCAATGCCATGGCCCACACCCCCTTCTTCAAGGCGGGTATCGCTGGCGATGGCAACTACAACCGCACCCTGACCCCCATGTCTTTCCAATCGGAACGACGCAACTTCTGGGATGCACGGGAGACCTACACGAGCATGTCCCCCCTCTTCTGGGCCAACCAGGTGAATGGCGCCCTGCTCATGTATCACGGTGCGGACGATGCCAATACGGGCACCTTCCCCATCAACTCACCGCGCATGTTCCAGGCGCTGAATGGCCTGGGTAAGGACGTGGCTCTCTATGTCTACCCCTACGAGGCCCATGGCCCAGCAGGGGCGGAAACCATCCTCGACATGTGGGCGCGCTGGGTCGAATGGCTCGACATCCACGTGAAGTACCCGGAGCGGGCTGCGGAGAAGTATCAGAAGGCGAAGGCGCCGGATCTGACTGAGGACAAGTAGTCCGACTGCAGGATCCTTGCGGATCACCACAGTTCCCCGACTAGGAGGGTCGAACAGAAAACTGTTCGACCCTCCTTGACCGTACCCAGCAAAGCAACTAAGGATTGCCGCCCATGACTTCCCGAGTCTTCGACAACCGGAACCAAAACTGCGAAGTGAGCCGCGCGAGACGCGCCCTCCCTGACGCCGGGATCCCCGTGTTCGGACTCGATATTAGCCTCGTACTTATTATTAGCAGCCCGGAAGGGATGCGGTAGGCAGACACAGTCGGCCTCGCTCGGAAGAGCCCCGCATCCCTGAGGATGCGGGGCTTTTTTCGTTTGAGGCCTGCTGATTCCTACCGCTGATCACAAACCTGATGAACAGCGACGCAATCAAGACAGGCAAAAGCCGCGCACCCGCCCGTGCCATGCTCAAAGCCACGGGCCTGAGCGATTCTGCAATCGACCGCCCCCTGGTGGCAGTGGTCAATACCTGGAGTGAGGTCACTCCTTGCAACCTCCACCTGCGCGAACTCGCCGACCCGGTCAAAGCGGGCATCCGTGCCGCCGGCGGCACCGCCATCGAGTTCAACACCATCGTGGTCTCCGATGGCATCTCCATGGGCACCCCTGGAATGCGCGCTTCCCTGGTTTCACGTGAGGTCATCGCCGACTCCATCGAACTCGCCGTCTCGGGGCACATGCTGGATGCTGTGCTGGTCCTGGCGGGCTGCGACAAGACTCTGCCCGCCGCCGCCATGGCCCTGGCCCGCCTCAATCTGCCCGGGCTCATCCTCTACGGTGGTTCCATCGCCCCCGGCCGCTTCGAGGGCAGGGACGTAACCATCCAAGATGTCTTCGAAGCAGTCGGTGCCTGCCAGGCTGGCACGCTCAGTGAAGACGGACTCAGGCAATTGGAAAGCCGAGCCTGCCCGGGCGCCGGCGCCTGTGGCGGTCAGTTCACCGCCAACACCATGGCCCTGGCACTCAGCATGCTCGGCCTCTCCCCCATGGGCAGCAACGACCTGCCGGCAACTCACGAGGACAAGCATGCGGAAGCTCAGCGCTGCGGCGAAGCCCTCATGGCTGCCTTCGAGATGAACCTCCGCCCCCGTGATCTCATCACCGGTGAGTCCCTGGAGAACGCAGCCACTGCCGCACTCTGCTCCGGTGGATCCACCAACGCGGTGCTGCACTTGCTAGCCATCGCCAGCGAGGCGGAGGTCGAGTTCCCGATTCAGCGCTTCAACGATCTTTGCACGCGACCGGTCATCGCCGACCTCAAGCCCGCCGGTCGCTTCACCGCCGTCGATTGGTTTCATGCCGGAGGAACCCCTGCCTTCGCCCGCCGGCTGCTCGCAGCCGGACTCCTGCACGACTGCCCAGGCGTGGAGGGCAAGCCCCTCTCCGAACTCATCGCCGGACATGTTGAGCCCGAAGGCCACCAGGTCTTCTACTCGCCGGACTCCCCCCTAAAGGCCCAGGGAGGCTTTGCCATTCTCTTCGGCGACCTCGCACCCGAAGGCTCGGTGGTCAAACTCTCCAGCGCTGAGCAGCAGTCCTTTCGTGGACCGGCTCGAGTCTTCGACAGCGAAGAAGCGGCCTTCGCCGCCGTCGAGCAGGGTCAAGTTCAAGCCGGTGAAGTGCTCGTCATCCACAGCGAAGGACCGAAGGGCGGGCCCGGCATGCGCGAGATGCTGGCGGTGACCGCCGCCCTCATCGGTCGTGGCCTCGGCGATCGGGTCGCCCTCATCACCGACGGCCGCTTCAGCGGCGCCACCCACGGCCTGATGGTCGGACACGTGGCCCCGGAAGCCGCCGCCGGAGGTCCCATCGGCCTGCTCCGTGACGGCGACCTGATTCACATCGATGTGGAGAGGAAGCGCCTGGACACGGACGCGAAGCTCGCCGGCCGCAGTCCAGCCGTAAGCAAAAAGACTCCAAGCCGCGGTGCCTTCGCCAAGTACGCCGCCCTGGTGAGCTCCGCCGCGCAAGGCGCAGTCACTATCCCGAATTCAAACTGAACCCCTAGCCCGCAAGAAGACCATGAAGATGTATCGCCAAGACGATGTCGATCCCGCCGCCCTCGCCGACCAGCAAGTCACGGTCATCGGCTATGGCAGTCAAGGCCGCGCCCAGGCCATGAACCTGCGCAACAGCGGCCTTCGCGTCCAACTCGGTCTCCGCGCCGGAGGTGAGAGCCATGCCGCCGCGGTCGCCGACGGTTGGAGCCCGCTGCCCATTCAAGAAGCAGTCCAAGGCAGCGATCTTGTTGCCATGCTCCTACCCGACACAGCCCAGGCTAGAGTCTTTGAGAAGGAGATCAAAGCTGCCTTGCAGCCCGGCGCCATGTTGCTCTTCTCCCACGGCTTCAACATCCACTACGAAACGATCCAAGTCGGCAGCGAATACGACGTGGCCATGGTTGCCCCCAAGGGTCCGGGCATTCTCGTCCGTCGCCAGTTCGTGCAGGGCAAGGGCGTACCCTGCCTCCTCGCGGTCCATCAGGACAGCACGGGAACCGCTCAGCAGCGTGCCCTCGCCTATGCCCACGGCATTGGTGGCACTCGCGCCGGCGTCCTCGAAACCAGCTTTGCTGAGGAAACCGAGACCGACCTCTTCGGTGAGCAGGCCGTGCTCTGCGGTGGCGTCACCGAACTCATCGTTGCTGGCTTTGAGACCCTGAAAGATGCCGGCTACCAGCCGGAGATCGCCTACTTCGAATGCCTGCACGAGATGAAGCTCATCGTCGATCTGATCTACGAAGGCGGCTTCGCCAAAATGCACCGCTTCGTCAGTGACACCGCCAAGTACGGCGATCTCAGCCGCGGACCTCGAGTCATCGACGGCGCCGTCCGTGAACGCATGCGCCAAGTCCTCGGCGAAGTGCGCTCCGGGAAATTCGCGCGCGAATGGATCGACGAGGACCGCACGGGCCGCAAAGAATTCAAGCGCATGCTCGCAGCCGACCTCAACCACAGCATCGAGGAAGTGGGCTCTCGCCTACGTGCAGACATGAGCTGGTTGGATGCGCCGCCAAAGGCCGAGGCCAAAGCATGAACGGTGCCCAGGTCCTCATCCAAGAACTCGAAGCCCAGGGTGTGGAAACCATCTTCGGCTACCCGGGGGGCGCGATCATGCCCGTGTACGACGCGCTCACCGAATCCAGTCTACGGCACGTGCTCGTGCGCCATGAGCAGGCTGCTGCCCTGGCTGCTGGTGGCTATGCCCGCGCCACTGGTCGCACCGGCGTGTGCATGGCCACTTCCGGACCCGGCGCCACCAATTTGATCACCGGCATCGCCGACGCATTCCTCGACTCGGTACCCCTTGTGGCCATCACCGGCCAGGTGCCTACTCCCGTCCTCGGCACAGACGCCTTCCAGGAGGTCGACATCTTCAGCATCACCATGCCGGTGGTGAAGCACAGCTACCTGGTCCGCCACAGCAAGGATCTACGCCAGGTGATTCGCGAGGCCTTTCACATCGCCAATTCCGGCAGACCCGGGCCCGTGCTCATCGACCTGCCCAAGGATGTGGCCAGCGCCCTCAGTCCCGAACCGGAATCCACAGTGGAGACCTGTGCCCAGGCGCCGGAAGCGCCGGGCCCGAGGACAGAAGATCTGCACCACGCGGCGATGATGATCGCCCGCTCACGACGACCGGTTCTCTATGCCGGCGGCGGCCTCCTCAGCAGCCAGGCCGTCGATGCCTTCCGTGCCTATGTGGCCGCAAGCCAGATCCCTACGGTCACCAGCCTGAATGGCATCGGCACGCTTCCCAGCGAACATCCCCTCCTGCTCGGCATGCTCGGCATGCATGGCAACCAGGCCGCCAACCGCGCGGTGCAGGACGCGGACCTGCTCATCTGCATGGGCGCCCGCTTCGATGATCGAGCAACGGGAAAGCTCGCCAGCTTCGCCCCCATGGCCGCGGTGATCCACATGGACATCGACCCAGCCGAATTGGGCAAGCTCCGCCGTCCGACTTTGGCTTTGGCTGGCGACTTGAAGAAGACTCTCGCATCCCTGCCCATGCGTCCTCCCGCCTGCGCAGACTGGCGACGGACTTGCCTCAGAAACACTGCGAAGCATTCGGCGCGCTACGACGCGCCGGGTCCGGGAGTCTATGCACCAGCACTCATTCGTGAGCTCAGCAGCAAAGATCCCGGGCGTTGGACCATCACCTGTGACGTGGGGCAGCACCAAATGTGGGTCGCGCAACACGCGCATTTTGCCAGGCCCGAGCAACACATTTCCAGCGGCGGCCTCGGCACCATGGGCTTCGGTGTCCCCGCAGCCATCGGCGTGAAGCTGGCCAGACCGGATGCAGATGTGCTCGCAATCTCCGGCGACGGCAGCTTCATGATGAACTTGCAGGAGCTGGCCACCATTCGTCGCTACCAATTGGACATCAAGATCATGCTCCTCGACAACTCGGGCCTGGGACTGGTGCGCCAGTGGCAGGAGTGCTTCTTCGACAGTCGCTTCTCCGAGGTGGACCTCTCGGACAATCCGGATTTTGCCCTGGTGGCCCGCTCCTTCGGCATCCCCGCCAGGCGTTTGGACCGAGCTGCTGACTGCAAGGAGGCCCTCAGCTGGCTGGATGCCCAGGCCGGCCCAGCCCTGCTTCACGTCTGCATCGATGCGGCGGCCAACGTCTGGCCCCTGGTGCCACCCAACCAATCGAATTCGACCATGATCGAGGCGGTGCCGTGCAGCACGAACTCGAAGTGATCCTGCGCCCCGGTGAAGGAGCTCTCATGCGCCTGCTCAGCATGGTGGAGCGGCGCGGCTTCCCAATTCTGGGGACCCATGCAGAGATGGCTGCGGACAATGCCCAGATCAAGGTCCGACTTCGCCTCGCTGACCAGGGCAGGTCCGTGGACAACCTCTGCCAGCAAGTACGCAAGCAGGTCGATGTCACCTCCCTGCTGCTCCTCGATC
>JAJFFD010000040.1 GCA_021776805.1 Planctomycetota bacterium | reverse complement strand
AGGGAGTCGATCCAGGCTCACCTTCTCAAGGAGCCCAGCGATTACATCGAGTCCTGCAGGAAGGTCATGAGCGAATCCAAGGACCTCTCCGACATCAGCATCGAGGCCCGGGTGATCATGGGTCATCGACTCAGCGAGTACGAACGACTCATCGAGGAACACGAGATCGATCTCTTGGTGATGAACACCAAAGATGACGAGCAGTTCGCCATGCACGGCCTGGCCTATCCCCTGGCCGTCGACTTGCGCAGCATTCCCCTGCTCATGCTATGAACTTGATCCTCGCCTCGACAGACGTGTCCATGCCCGTGACCATGCTCTTCACCGGGCTGCTCGTCGCCATGATCGCTTGCCTCGCTCTCGAGGAGAAGCTGCACGCCAAGAAGTCAGTCATCGTCGGTGTCTTCGCGGCCTTGGCACTCTTTCTTGGTGATGCCCTCGGCCTCTTGCCCCTGGCGCCGATCCTCATCGCGGGCCACGAAGTCCACCTGCCGGTGTACATCCCGGGAGTGGATTGGAACGTGATCGCCATCATTCTTGGCGCCAGCATCTTCGTTGACGTGACCTCGCGCAGCGGGCTCTTCACCTGGATCGCCATCAAGCTCACCAAGAGATCCGGCGGTGACCCACTCAAGCTGCTGATCTTCTACGGCATCATGACCGTGGTCTTCTCAGCGGTGCTCAACAACGTGACGGCGATGATCATCGTCGGATCCTTGAGCGCCGTGTCCTTGGACAAGCTCGGGCGCAAGAACATGCTGCTGGGTTTCCTGCTCATCGAGGGCCTGCTCACCAACATCGGCGGGCTGCTGACTCTGATCAGCTCCGTGCCCAACATCCTGGTGGGCACCGCTGCAGGGATCAGCTTCGTGAAGTTCTTTCTCGTGGCCAGCCCGTACGTCTTGGTCGCGATGGCGGCGACGATCTATCTAGGTGCTCGCATCTTCGAGATCCGTCGCCTGGCTACCGAGCAGGAGCGGACCGAGGCCAGAGAAAAGGTGACCAGCTTCGACGAGCGTGATGGCATCGAGAGCCGCGGCTTCTTCTTCTTTGGGGCGGCCATGCTCCTGCTCTTCATCGGCGTCATCGCTGGCGCCAGCGTACTGCCGGTGATCCGTGACCTGGAGATGGGCTACGTGGCCATGGCCTTCGCTCTGATCATGTTGCTGCGCTTCAAGGCAGTGGCGGATCGCTTCTACCAGGCGGTGGACTGGGACCTGCTGGCCTTCTTCGCCTTCCTCTTCGTGGTCATCAACGTGATGGAACACGCTCAGGTGCTGGCCCTCATCGGTGAGGGCCTCGCCAAGATCATCGGCCTCGGCGACGTGGCTGGTAAGACTTCGCTCCTGATCTCCTCGGCGGTGGCCAGCTCGGTGACGGACAACATTCCCCTGGCAGCCATGCTCGCCAAGATCCTCGCCGCGGATCCAGCCATCGGTGCGGACCCCACATCACCCTTCTGGTGGGCAGTGATCTTCGGCGCCAACCTGGGCGGCAACCTGACCCCCATCGGCTCGGCATCGACTCTGGTGGCGGTGACCATCATCCACAAGCACAAGCTCGAGCTCAGCTTTGCAGGCTTCGTCAAAGTAGCCCTGCCCTTCGCTCTGATTCAGATTCTGTTGGCGGCTTGCTACCTCTTGCTGCTGGGTTAGCGAGCTAGAGCAGGGTGGCGGACTAGCGCGTCCTTCCCCTCGAGCAGGGCGAAGCGAGGCATGGGTAGAGTCAGCAGAGCGTCCTTTATCTCACCCTCCCTGAGGAAGCGATGGATGCTGTCGTGCACCAACTGGTGGCTAGCTACGTCATCGTGCCCCGCGTTCGCGATGATCACGTGTGCCGAATTGCTCAGATGCTGTCTCGCCTGCTCCGCACGGAAGGGCGGCGTGTTTGCGTCCAAAGTGCCGCTGATGAAGAGCACAGGCACCTCGCTTTCCACCGGCCGATTGAAGTCCTCGCCCAGGTACTCGATGCCAAAGGCCGCATCGATGGCTGGGGAGAAGTTGCAACGCACCATGCCAAAGACCGAGTCCGGCGCCTCCGCGCGGATGCGTTGCCAGCGCGCCTCGCTGGCTCCGGACATGCCGCGATTGATGAAGAGCAGGGCTGGCCAGGCGCTCATCTGCGCATAGCGGCGCTGCACGAACCAGCTCAAGACCTCGGTCTTCCCCTGCTCGAATTCGTGGACCATGCGCGGAAAGACGATGAAGTCCGCCGGGTCCCCCATGTCGAGGAGGAGAATGAACTGCATGCCCTGCTTGCCCAACAGCAGGTCGACTCGGTCCCCAGTCTCCGGATGGCTTACCAGAATCTCGATCGGCTGCTCTTCCAGGCTCGTCAGCACCTTCTCCACTCGCGCATAGAAATCGGGCATCTCCTCGCCGATGCGCTCATCCGCCGCCACCAGTGCGCTCAGATTCCTGAGTGATTCATCCAACTTGGCAGGCAGAGAATGGATGTCGTCCGGTCCCGCCGTTCCGAGGGAGACGAACTGCTCCACCCGATCGCCGAACTGGCGCAGGATCTCGAAGCCCAGGTGGGACCCACCACTGTGGCCGATGAGGATCATGCTCTCGTAACCCAGAACCTCGCGTACCGCGTCGATGTCCCGCGCGCTCTCCCTGGTGTTGAAGGCGCCGAGATCCAGCCCCTTCTCCGCCACGTACTCTCGTACTGCTGAGGCCAGGCGAACCGCCTCCGCCTCAGCCATCTCTCTCGGACCGAAGAGTTTCTCCGCCGCCACCTCCCGTTCCCAGACCAGAGCCGGCTGGGATTGGCCACAGCCCCGTTGATCCACGAGCACTACGTCCCCAAGTTCCAGGAAGGGCGCCCAGCGCGGGCTTCGACTCTGAGCAGTCGCTGCACCAGGAATGCCGTTGAGGAAGAACACCGGCGGGCCAGGCAACTCGGCCGTACTCTCGAGCACACAGACCGCAAGCTTGATCATGCCCGCCTCTGGATCCTCGTGGCGCTGAGGCATGGGAATGTGCCCGAGGCGAGCAGAATAGACATGCTCCCCCGCACGAATCTGCCGAGACTCCAATTGCAGATCTTGTGCCTGCAGAGCAGTGCAGACGAAGAGGCTCAGAAAGCTAACTAGACGTTCATTCATGGTATCGGTAATCCCTCTAGGCCAGTAAACCCATGAGCATGCGCTCCAGGTCTTCGGCGAGCTCTGCGTCGCTGGTCACCATGGCCGAGGCATGGGCGGTCTCGCTGAACAAGACCCGCTCTCGTAAAGTCGAGGCAGCACAGAAGATCGCGTTCTCAATCGCCCGCTCCGGATCCGGATGCCTGATCTCCTCACGCCTGGCGAGAAGAGCCGCGAAGAGGAAGCGATGCTGAAAAGCCCGCCGGTCCCGACGGAGATCGTCGATCTCTTCCGGATGACAGCGCACGTGCAGGGCGAGGGCGCGCAGCAGATGCCGCCGCGAACGAAAGGCTTCGATGAGGTAGCTCAAGAACCAACGGATGCTGCCAGCCAGGTCCTCGGGCGCTGGCCCATGCGCATGGCACCAAGCTTCGATCTCCCCATCGAGCCCCTGGTCGTAGTGCTCGTAGAGCGCCGAGAGCAGCCCCTGCTTGTCGCGGAAGCGGGTGTAGAAGGCCCCCACGGAAGTACGCGAAGCGCGCACGATCTGCTGCACACCGATCTCGTCGAAGCTCTGCTTATGCAGCAGCCGCTCCGTGGCACGCAGGATGCGATCCAAGGTCTTCTGGCTGCGCGCTTGCTTCGGATTGCGGACTGGGGCCTCGATCAGGCTCATTTCTTTATCAGAATCCGATTCTGATCTATTGTCAAGACACTCCGCACTCTATTTGTTCATAACACTTTATGAACTCTCCATCCTCTAGATGATTCCTGGAGCCGGGACCCGAATCGGAAGCCACAATGCCCCCAGCATGAAGACGCCGATCTGCATCCTCACCCTCTTCCTCTTCCCACTCAGCCTCCTAGCCCAGGACCCCCTCCCCTCCTGGAACGAGGGCGCAGCCAAGCAGTCCATCTTCGACTTCGTCCGCAAGGTGACATCCGAAGACAGTGCGGATTTCGTACCGGCCCCCGAACGCATCGCCACCTTCGACAACGACGGCACGCTCTGGTGTGAGATGCCCTACTACACCCAGCTCGAGTTCGCCTTCGATAGGGTTGCCGACATGCTCCCGATGCATTCGGAGTGGGAGGAAGTGGAACCCTTCAAGTCAGCGCTGAAGAAGGATCTGAAGGGTGTTCTTGCCGGCGGTGAGCATGCGCTCATGCAGGTGCTCATGAGCACCCACGCAAACACGACACAGATCGAGTTTGCGGGCCTCGTTTCTGCCTGGCTGGAGAAGGCACGGCACCCGCGCTTTGACCAACCATATACGAAGATGATCTATCAGCCGATGCTGGAGGTCTTGGAGTATCTCCGGACGAATGGCTTCAAAACCTACATCGTCTCCGGCGGTGGAATCGAGTTCATGCGGCCCTGGACGGAGGAAGTGTACGGGATTCCGCCGGAGCAGGTCGTGGGCAGCAGCGTGAAGTCGGTCTTTGAGATGCGTGAGGATGGACCGGTACTCCTGCGCAAGGCGGAGCTGAACTTCAACGACGACAAGGATGGCAAACCGGTAGCGATCAACCAGCATATTGGACGGCGACCGATTGCCGCCTTTGGCAATTCGGATGGGGACTTGCAGATGCTGCAATGGACGGCTGCTGGAGATGGAGCGAGCTTCTGTTTGTATGTGCGGCATACGGATGCTGAGAGGGAGTATGCGTACGATCGGAAGTCTGCGGTGGGCAAGCTGGACAAGGGCTTGGATGAAGCGAGGGAGAAGGGGTGGACGGTTGTGGATATGAAGAAGGATTGGAAG
>JAJFFD010000039.1 GCA_021776805.1 Planctomycetota bacterium | reverse complement strand
AGGTCTGCAGGTGTCGATCCCCGCGAAGCCAGGATGGATCGGACGAAAACCGATGTTCTTGATCAAGATCCCGTCGGTAGGTTCATGGTCACGAGCGCGATCATGATTCAGTGGCGGATCATGCAGAGCCGGTTGATGGTCGTGCAGCTCGAGAAGTTTCCGACAGAAGGCGAGATTGGATTCCCGATGAATCTCATCGCCATCGAGAAAGAGCACATGGGTCGCCCCACGGGTTCTGGCCTCGGCGAGCATGGCCTCACGGTTCTCTTGCTCGGAGGGACCACCGAATCCCTCGACGAGCTGCAGCTTTCCCGATATGTGATCCATGCCGCGGATCACATCCACGGTCCGATCCGTAGAGTGATTGTCGAAGACAAGACTCTCGTCCACAACCGCGGACACCGAGGTCAGGGAATACCAGATCCAGTATTCCTCGTTCTTGACCATCGAGATCGCTGTCAGCTTGATGCTCATCCTTCCGAAATGCCTGCCAGCGCAGGAATTCAAGCCTGCAACCTCCTTCTTTTTCGACCCATTCAGGGCCCAGCCTTGATCCATTGATGACAGCCAGGAATGCCCCTTGTCTTCGGGGCACGAAACACCAAAATACCCCGCCCCTGAAAGAGGCCAAACGATGTCAAAGATCCAAGAGCTCTCCGACGCAGATCTCGAAACCGCAGTTCAGAACTCTGAGCTGCCCGTGCTCGTAGACTTCTCCGCGACATGGTGCCAGCCCTGCAAGGCACTCGCACCCACCATCGATGCCGTTGCCCAGGAGTACGACGGCAAGCTCAATGTCTTCAAGGTGGACATCGACGAGGCCCCAAATGCCACCACTCAGTTCGGCATCAGTGGCGTTCCTACCTGCATCTTCTTCAAGACCGGCAAGGAAGTGGATCGCTTCATGGGCAATTTGGACCTGCGCTCCATCAAGGAGCGGGTCGAGAAGGTCGTCTCGGCCTGAAAGGCGAGTGACCAGTCAGCAGTCGGATCGGATTATCATCCCCCGGCGATGAGCTTGGATCGGCCGAAAGCCCCTGAGATCGAGGACCTGGGGCGCATGCCCTTTGACCCGGTGCATGCGCAAATGCTCGAGATCTGCGAGAGCATCAGACTCGGGTACTCGGATGGCAAGATTCTACTCGTCGAGCACGAGCCGGTCTTCACCGCCGGCAGAGCAACGCCTCAAGCAGAGTTGAGCGAGAAGATCCTGCCCATCGAACGCGGTGGACAGATTACTTATCACGGTCCCGGCCAGCTGGTGGTCTACCCCATCCTGCGGCTGCCGATTCGTGATGTGCGCGCCTGGCTCCGACGGCTGGAGAGCTTCGGCGTGGCCATCTGCGCAAACTTCGGTCTAACAGCGCTGCCTTCGCAGGACGGCACCGGGGTCTTCGTCGCTAACAAGAAGGTGGCTTCCATCGGCGTCGCCATTCGTCACTGGATCAACATTCATGGGATTGCCATCAACATCGACATGGATCTGACGCCATTTCAGGAGATCCGCCCATGTGGCCTGGCCCCCGACATCATGTCGAATCTGTCCAGCCAGGCCGGCCGAAGCATCAGCATGGCCGCGGCCAAAGCGGCAGTCCCTGAGGCTCTTACTTCTTTGCTGGCATAGCCCGGTTAGGATTGCGCCGCCCATGACTGGCACGATCGAACTGGACCGTGATGGCCGCACACTCTTGATACGCTTTCCGTATCGCGAGGACTTGGTTGACGAAGTGCGCAATCTGCCCGGTCGTCGCTGGGACAAGGGTGGGAAGGTCTGGAAGGTTCCGGCCGAAAACGCAGAAGTCGTTCTCAGCACTTTCATGCGCTATGGCTTCGACGTCGCTCCAGAGGTCACTGGCATCCTGGCTGGCACCACCGAGATTGCTGCCAAGAGCGAAAAAGACTCGGCTGACAAGAAAGCGAAGTCCAAGAAGTCAGAGAAAGAAGGCGAACCCGGTTCTCCCTGGGGAGTCGAGGAACTCAACACTCGCGTCCGCGACGCCCTACTGGGTGCCTTCCCCGCGCGAGTACAGATCATCGGCGAGGTCTTCGACTTCGACAAGAACAAGGACCGCAAGCACATCTTCTTCACCTTGATCGAAAAGAGCGGCGCGGAACAGATCGCCGCCAAGGTGGATGTAGCACTCTTCGAGAGGACCGCCGCCAAGGTCCTCCCCGAACTGGCGAAGAAAGATCTCACTCTCCAGGATGGCATCGAGATCCTTATCGAAGCGCGCATCGACTTCTACCCACGCAGCGGTCGCTTCCAACTCATCATCGAAGACATCAAGCCCGAGTTCACCCTCGGCAAGCTCGCTCTCAGTCGCGAGCAGATCCTCGAAGAACTCAAGAAGAAGGGCCTCGACCAACGCAACGCTCTCCTGCCAACGCCCATGCCCGCCCTGCGCATCGGCGTGCTCACGAGCCCGGACTCGGACGGCTGGAACGACTTCCGCAAAGAACTCGAAGGCGCGGGCATCGGCTTTCAGATCGGTCTCTACCCGATCAGAGTCCAAGGCGAAGAACTGCGGCCGACTCTCCTCGCCGGCCTGAAGTGGTTCGCAAAGCAGCGGGACAAGTACGACTTGCTCTGCATCCTGCGTGGCGGCGGCTCGCGCACGGACCTGGCCTGGTTCGACGATCGTGATGTGGCCCTCGCAGTCGCCCAGCACCCGATGAAAATTCTCTGCGGCATCGGCCACCAGCGCGACCAGTCGGTCCTCGACTGCATCGCCCATTCGGAGAAGACCCCCACCGCCCTGGCGGCCTACCTGGTGGACCAGATCCTCGCCGCCCAGCAGGAACTGCTGGATCGCAGCCGGCGCCTGCGAGAAGCCGGCAGAATATCCCTTACCAACGCACGTCGTGACCTCACCGCCCAGGCCGCTAATCTCCTACGCCTACTCCAAGGGCGACTGGCGGGAGAAGGTCAGCGCCTGCGCGAATCCGGCGCCCGCCTGCAAAGGGGCAGCCTGGGTCTCTGCAAGCTCCGCCGAACCGAGCTCCTCACCGTCGGCCGACGCTGCAGCAGCGCCGCCAAGACCTTGCTCCAGCGGGAACAGGTCCGCATGCAGACCAGAGAGGCCCGCCAACGCCTCCTGGACCCGACACGCGTCCTCGATCGTGGCTATGCCCTGGTCCGCGACGAAAAGAACCGAATCCTCACCGGCATTAGCAGTATCCGCAGCAAGCAGGAACTGAGTATCGAGCTGCGCGACGGACGCGTGGCCGCCACTGCCGGTAAGATCCAAGCCAAGAAGAAGAACTAATGGCCGCACGCAAGAAGAACGACGCCAGCTATGC
>JAJFFD010000038.1 GCA_021776805.1 Planctomycetota bacterium | reverse complement strand
CACCATCTCCTCCGCCAAGCCCATCAACCGGCGCGTCCCTTCCTCGCCAATCCCGTACTCCACGATGTTCCCCTCCGCATCGATCAAGACGGTGGTCGGCCACAGCTCCACCTTGAAGTCGTGACAAGTCGGATTGCAGATACTCACCGGGAAGCGCATCTCCTTGTCCTTAATCGCTGCGTGGATACGCCGTTCCTCTTCCGACTTCTCCACGCTCTTGCGCATACCGGAGATCCCCAGCAACTGAATGCGACCGCCGTCCGCATGCTTGTCATGGAACTCATTGAGTAGCGGCATCTCCGCCATGCAGGGCGGACACCAGTACCCCCAGAAGTTGATGAGGGTGACCATGCCTTCGTACAGCTTCGGCGACCCCTGCACGAACTCGCAGGCGTTGATGCTCGGCGCCTTCTTATCGGCGAGCTCGCCCATGGCCTCGGCTTCCACGATCTTGCGGTCGCGGCCGGAGTTGCAGGCCGGGAGGAGGATGCACAGGAGGATGCCGATCGTTCTAGTTGCTTTCATGCCTTGGACCTCGGTCGAGGAGGATTGCCCGGTCGATGATAAGCGAGGAATTGGAGTCGGTGGTCACGATCTGATGCCCAGTGGGTCATGCTTTCCAGTGCCAGTCGACGTAGGATGCGGCTGATGTCAGAGGCGAAGGAGAATGACCCGGGATCGCAAAGGCTGGTGGGCGTCTTCGCCGTACTCGTTGTCCTGGTGATTTGCGCATACCTGGGCATGGAGACCTTCACAGCCCCGCCGCCGGTCGAAGTCACAGCTGCTGAGGCCATTGCAGAGATCAAGTCAGAGCCGAGTTCCATCGACGAGGATGCACCGCGGCTGGATGAAGCGAGCCCTCGCATTCAGGTGAGCGAGGAGAACCTGGCCACGGCAGGACTGGATCATCGGACCCTCGCCGGCAGGGTCTTGAATCCGCAAGGCGAGGCTACGGCCTACGCGGTCGTCTACCTCTTTATTATCGAAGGCAAAGGCATCAGCCCGGAGTTTCAGATCAACTTCAGTGTGGATGAGAGGGGTCGATTTACTCTGCCGATCGTGGAGCAGATGTATGATCGACAGCTTGCGCTGGTGGTGAGTTGGTCAGGGGTTCGACCTGGAACCCTGCTGTTTCGCATTGAAAGGGGAAAAACCTACCATGACCTCCTGCTCCAGATGGAGAAGGGGTTGAGCATCGAAGGGCAGGTCATTAGCAAGGGAGATCCGCTGAGCGGAGTTAAGGTCGGCATTGACCTGCGACAATTGGATTCGGGAGCAAACCTCTATCGCCAGTCGATGATCTGGCTCGGTGATCGAATGGAGAGATTGGAAGTTTCTTATCCGACTGATTCTCAGGGGCGCTTCGTTCTGAGTGGCTTAGGACCCTATACACATCGCCTGCTCATCAATTACTGGGAGGAGACGGCAGGAGGGGCGGTCTTGGGCTTCGAGGATCAGGTGCAGGCTCCGAGATCCGACCTCCTCATCGACCTCTCACCCGCCGAAGTCGAGGTCATTGTGCGACAAGATGGGAGGCCAGCGGAGGGCGTATGGGTCATTGGCTCTCATGAGCGTGGTCAGCTCGAGAAGCGTTACGACTCACAGGCCGGGTTGGTCTTGGTCCTCCCGCCGTCGACGCAAGTCGAGCTCTCCTTCTTCCACGATCAATGCCGTCCCCTCTCGCAGAGGCTGGTCTCGCCTCGCCGAGGCAATAGGGACCGCATCGAAGTCGATCTGGAAACGGTGCCCAGGCCAGATCTGCACATCCACTTGCTAGGTGCGAAGGACAGGGGGATCTCCCAGGTTCAGGCCCGCCTCCAATCTCTGGAAAAAGGCATGGACACGGCTCGCTTGTTGACCCGCGATCGAGACAGCGATCGCTTTGTCTGGTCTTCGGTGCCTGCCGATCCAGGGGTCTACCAGTTGGAAGTTGGTGGCCGCGGAGGAACTTCCAGCAAGTACCTGGTAGCGAGTAGTCGTCAGGTCCATCTCACCGAATCCGGTCCACACTTGGTGGAGTTTGCAGTGCAGATTGGCGCGATCTTCGAGCTGATGTTTGGTAAGGGGGATCAGCCGCGCGAAGTCGAGGTCTGGCTAATCGATGCGAGGGGAGAGCGCGCTTGGGAGAAGCGACTTTCGCTGAGCCTGCTAGCGAATGATTTCTACTCGACGGCGTTGGCCGCACAGAATGATCTGGAGTTGGTGATGAGTCCCGGGTCAGAACGGTCTATCCATGTGGACGGAACCTCTTCGGGCAACAAGCGCCAGCCTAGGGAGTTCCTTCCTCAGTCTCTGGAGATTCTTCCGCCGGGTAGGTACCGCCTGCAAGCACGTGCCATCGGCGGCGGCTTCAAGCTGATCGACCGCGAGATCGAGATCTTTGGCGGGTCGAAGAACACGGAGAGTTTGCGTTTCGAGCGACTGGGCAAGTGATCCGAGCTGGATAATTGCCCGGTCAAATCCGGAAGTTCACTCAGGCTCGAGTCGTCGAGGCCGGCTGCAAGCGAGCAGCGAGGCTCTCTCACATGAACGATCTCAACCGCCGCGCTTTTTTCTCCCGTTCTTCACTAGGGTTTGCGGCAGTCGCCCTGCCTGACTGGCTCAGACTGGGCTTTCAGCTTCAGGACCCTCTACCTCAGGATCAGGGGGTGGCGGATCGAGAACGCGCACTCGCCGATACCATTGAGCGTGCACGGGGTAGAGGCAAGCCGGTGCTCGTGCTGGTGGTCCCCGAGGATGAGCGAGCATCTTGGGACCGGGCTCGCAGCTTCGGCGCAATACTCAATAACGGACCGGACGAACTCTTCCTTGGTCTCTCCCTCTGTGAAGTCGCCTGTGCCCAGATGGATGAAGTGCAAAGGGTGGTCGGGAAGAGGCCTGAAGGCGAACCCTTCATGCTTTTGATCAAGCAGCCAAGGGAAGCGAATGCAGCCTCGGGAATTGCAGCTCTTCCAGACTTGATAGTGATCGATGCCGATGTTGACGATCTGAACGAGACCTTGCGTGGTGGGTTTTCAGCACAGTTGTTCCTCATCGACTTGGACACTGACGATCCAGATGCGGCGAATCAACCCATCCGTTTGAGAGGTGAAGAAGAGTTGCTGGAGTTGAGTATTGAGATTGGCAAGCGGTTGATCGAAGAGGCTGCTGGTGACGAGGAGAACTTCGATAGATCGTTGCAACAGGCACGCCGCGCGCTGAGCGCTACCAGGATCGGTGCGATCAACGACTGGATCGATGGCGCCGAGTCAATCGATGAAGATCTGGTCTCCGGGGGAGCGGTCATCCTTTACGCAGCCGCCAAGTCTGCCAAGGATGGGCAGCTTCGAGAACGCATTCACCGTCGATTGCAGGCGGTGACTCGTCGCATCTTGTCCAAAGAACCGGTTCCTGGCTCGAAATGGGCAACGAGTTCTGGCTGCGGCGGGATCAGGGTTGAGGGTGGGGGGAGATTCGGGCAATCCTACGGCCGCTGTGGAATGGCTCACTCGCATCCCCTCAGTGAGCGCTTCCTCCACTTCTACAGCAAGTAACCCGGCACACCGAGATTCGCGACGGCACTCTTCTTGCTTTGCAGACCTTCGCCAAACCCCCTGCGAGGCCCCAGCACATGCCGCCCATCAACCGCCGCGCTTTCCTCTCCCATTCTTCCCTTGCCATCAGTTCAGCGGCAGTACCAGCCTGGATCGCGCGGGCCTTCGGGCAGCAGGATCCGAGCCAGCTCCATCCGGATTACATCCATCGCCGCAAGGCTCTCAGAAAGGCCGCGGATCGGGCGCAGAGTATCGGCAAGCCCTTGCTCGTGTTTGTTGTTCCCGAATCCACACGTCCGGCATGGCCTCGGGGAGAACTCTTTGCAGCGCTCCTGGATCGGGGTGGAAATGACCTTCTCCTCAATCTGGCGGTCTGTGAGCTCTTTTGCGCGAGAACCACTGAGCTGAGATCGGTCTTGAACTGCAAGCCGGAAGGGGAGCCCTTCATGCTGCTTGTCGAGTTTTATCTACCAGGGGAAGAGCTGAGTCAGGGAGAGAGCGTAGCCCGACTTCAAGCCGTGAATCCGGGAACGCTTCGCCAGCCAAGTCGAGAGGAGGGGGAGGACTGGATTGCCTTTCAGCGACGTCAAGGGAGGGAAGAGTATCGAGCAGCAGGGCTCTTGGCGGATGAGCTGCGTCTGCAGGGCCTGAGCACTGCGGAGGGTCTCGCCCGTTATGCGGGCCGAGCCCGATCCTGTCTCAGCCCCCAAGATCAGGAATCGATCAAGATGTTCGTGAGTCGAGATTCGACCATTCACGATGAACTCGTCCTTCGTGCTGCGTCACTCCTCCTCGAGGCCGCGTCGTCAACGGAGAGCGAGGATGTTCGGCGGCGCCTACGAAAGCGGGTACGCAGGGCAATGGAGCGGAAGTACCTGTCCGGATCTGTGCCTGGATCGAGATGGGCCATATCCACCGGCTGCGGAATCTCCTTCGAGGACGACCCCTATGGCGGCTCGGATGACTTCTGCGGTATGGGATCTGTCAGCGCGACAAGCCGGCGATTCCTCCACTTCTTCACCCGATATGAGCGATGAACCGCCGCGCCTTCGTTACCCGAAGCTCACTCACGGTCGGCGCCCTGGCCCTTCCGGATTGGTTCATCAGGTCCTTCATTGCGCAAGATCCAGTTTTGCCTACCCGCAGACAAGAGCTTGGCGCGGCGATCGAGCGAGCGCGGGACTACGCCAAGCCTCTCCTGATCTTTGTCGTGCCTGAGGATTCGGCGGATCGGTACGATCGTGGTTGCAGTCTCGGCAGTCTCCTCGCTCAAGATGACCAAGAAGCCTTGCTCCAACTTGCTCTCTGTGAACCGGTATGCGCCACGCGGATTGAGCTCGCAGAGAGGATGGAACTCGAGATCCAAGGGGATCCGCCGATTCTCTTCATCGAGACCGCTGCCGACACCTTCCTGCCGGTGATTGAGATCGATCCTGGTCTGCATCTGGACCCGGAACCTGTGCGGTTTCGGTTGCAGGGCAGCCATGTCGCTCAGCGGCAAGACTTCTTGAATGTGGCCAGCCGTGCACTGCGGGATCAATTGCGCGCCGCGCTTCGCGATGAGTATGGAAGCTTGCGACGACGTCGCGAACAGTCAGAGCGTGTTCTTTCGGGCCAAGATCTGGCTGCGATCGACCGCTATCAACGCTGGAGCTCGAGGATCGACAAGGACCTGGTGTTGCGTGCGGCTGCAATCTTTCTAGCCGCTGCGGAGGATAGCGACGACATTCTCGATCGGCGCAGACTGCGCAAGCTACTCAAGGATCAGGTTGAGGAGAAGATCATGGCTGGACGTATTCCAGGTTCGAGATGGGGTCAGAAGGTGGTTTTCGGCTGTGGAAGTTGGGGCCCTTGCGGGACCGGATATGTGCCCCGCTGTAGTGGCCGCTTCCTGCGTTTCTTCACGCGCTGAGCCATGGGGATGAGGCAGCAGATCTTTTTCCACAGCACATCATGCGAGGAAAAACCTGTGGCAAGAATTGAGTCTGAACCCGTTCCACCAGTGTGCACGTTTGGACCGTGGGAGAGTGCCCCATTCCACATGGCAATCGAATAGCATGGCCAAGATGAACCGACGTCGCTTCCTGTCCTATTCTTCGGCAACTCTCGGATCCTCGATGGTTCCAGCATGGATTGCCCGTGGCTTTGGCGTTGATCTTGGTCTCCAACAAGACCGGGGCCAGCCTTCGCGCAGAATGGATCTCGCAGCTGTGATGCGTCGCGCTCGAGCCTATGGAAAACCGGTCTTGGTGTTCGTCGTTCCCGAAGACAAGGGCGAGAATTGGAAGCGTGGCGAGCGCTTCGGGGCCCTTCTCAATCATGGCAGCTGGGATCTCTTCCTGGACTTGGCGCTTGCTGAGCTGGTCTGCGCAAAGGTCAGCGAAGTCGAGGCCGAGACTAAGACGAACATCGATGGAGAGGCGTTCATGCTGCTTATTGATCAGCCTCCGGAGGAAGAGTTGATGACGAGAGGAAATCCCAAGCTCGAGATCAGAAGAGTCAATCCAGAGTTCGTTGACGATCTAGATCGGGCCGCCTCGGCCGGATACGAAGAATATAAGAAGGCCTGCCAGCGAT
Source organism: Planctomycetota bacterium (assembly GCA_021776805.1). GTDB lineage: Bacteria > Planctomycetota > UBA1135 > UBA1135 > UBA2386 > JAJFFD01. The sequence goes on along the minus strand of JAJFFD010000038.1, from coordinate 1,520 downwards.
CCGTGATCAACGCGAGCTTGCTTCTTCGCGAAGAGCTCAGGAGCGTAGGCCTGTCGAGCTCCGCGGGACTGCGCAAATGGGTTGAGCAGGCGCAGCGAATCCTCACTGATAAGGAGCTACGACATGTCCGTGAGTACCTCGCGCGCGATGCCCACATCGAGCCAGAGCTGTTCTTGAAGGCCTCAGCGCTCATCCTTGCTGCTGCGGCTATCGCGGACGATGCGACCGAAGGCGAGCGTTTACGTAACTTGATGCGTTCAATCGCCCGGGAGAACATCCTGAAGGATCCAGTTGCGGGTTCACGCTGGGCACAGTCATCGGGATGCGGCGTGTCAGTGGAGGGCGATCCGGGCTCGAATTGGATGGTTGCCTGCGGGATGGGAACAGTCACGCCACTCAGCGAGCGCTTCCTCTACTTCTACTCTCAATAACCCATGCCCCTCACCGGCATCACTCTCCAGCCAGAACCCAAGTACCTCGAACTCCTCGAGCCGATCTTCCACGACGAGGCCGAGTACTTCGAGATCACACCTGAGACCCTCTGGCGCAAGGATCACAAGGGCGAGTTCGTTCCCAACGCCTACCACGAGCACTTCTCCAAGCTCATCAGGCAGAGTGGCAAGCCAGTCGTTGCCCACGGGGTCGGTCTGAGTCTGGGCAGCGCCGACCCGAGTGATGCCGAGCGCTGCAGAATCCATCTACAGAGGATCGCCGAAACCCACCGCGAGTTCGACTTCGCCTGGTACAGCGACCACTATGGCGTCACCAATTTGGCCGGTCTGGCCATCACCCTGCCCGTAGCCGTGCCCATGACCGAGGCCATGGCCAATCTCATCCGCATGCGCCTCGCTCAGTTGCAACAGATCGTCCCCGACGTGGGCTTCGAGAACAGTGTGCTCTACTTCCTTCTCGGGGACTGGCTGGATGAACCGGCCTTCTTCAGCAAGATCCTGCAGCAGCCACACAGCCATCTGCTTCTCGATCTGCACAACGCCTACACCATGGCGGTCAACCTGAACGCCGACCTGGACGAGTACGTCGAGCGCCTGGATCTGAGCCGAGTCATCGAGATTCATCTCTCCGGTGGGACTCCCAGCGATCCGGCCTGGCTGCCCTCTGGCAAGATCCTGCGCCTGGACAGCCACGATGCGGCGATTCCCGAGCCAGTCTGGGAACTGTACGAGCGAGTTGTGCCGCGTTGCACGAACCTGCGCGGCGTCACCGTCGAGCGCATGGAGGGCACGGTAGAAGAAGATGACGTGCAAGTGATTCGTGGCGAGCTGCGCCGTGCCAAGGAGGTGTTGCGTGCCCGAGCGTGAAGATCTCACCAGCTTTGAAGGCTTGCTGGCTGAAGCCCTCGTCTCCGGAGATCTCGAGGGCTTGCATGCGCGGCTTACCGATCTACCGGAGGAGCTGCGTGCCGCAGCCCGCTGTATCGACCGGGATGGCTTCGCCATCGCCAGCATGCTCACGGCCAAGCTGCGCTTCGAGCGCTTGATGAACGCCTCGGCCCCGGCGGG
>JAJFFD010000037.1 GCA_021776805.1 Planctomycetota bacterium | reverse complement strand
TTCTCCGCCAACAAGAACTCCAGCATGCGTGGATGGCAGACATCGTAGGCGAAGCGCTTGTCTGGGCTCTGCACGTAGAACTTGCGTGAGAACTCGGCGGACTCGAAGTCGATATCATCAAAACCGAAGACGCTCTTGAGCCTATCAAAGAGGCCCTCTCTTCGAATCAGGAGGTCTGGGCTGCTCGCGTACGGTAGATGCAGGATCAGGTAGCTGAATCGATAGGTGGTAGTCCGCCGGTTCTTGCCACTGCCGCTGGTTCGACGGTAGTGAAAATCACCAGCCTTGGCGAAACAGGCTCTACCATGCACTTCCACCGGACCCTCCATAGTGTTGAAGGCATAGCGCGAGTGTCCACTGCGAAAGATCTCAAAGTGGCTGTACTCCTCGTCGTGCGCATGATCCTTCGCCGCAGAAAAGCGCCATCCCCGCCTGGCGGCCAAAGCAGCCAGATCCTCCCGTCGCTTCATCTCCTGCTTGTGAGCGTAGATCGCCCCCACCACAACCAAGGTGATGATCAGAGGAATGACAATCCAAAGAAAGGTCATGGCAAGAGGACTACTAGGCTGGAGCTGGCCGCCGAGGCTTGTCCGCATTCAACAGAGAGCGCAGACTATTCAATCATCAGCTGACACCCACCTCCAATCATGAACAAGACGGAAGCTCTCAAACGACTCAAGGCCTACGGCACCGCCCAGAACCTCAAGATCTACGCTCGACACGGCTTCACCGGCAAGATGTTCGGAGTCAGCTACGCGAACCTGGCAATCCTGCAGAAGGAGATCAAGCAGGATCAGAAGCTCGCGGATCAACTCTGGGCCACGGGCAATCTGGATGCCATGGTGCTCGCCACCAAGATCGCCGATCCAAGCAGCTTCAATGGCGCCAAACTGGATCAATGGATCAAAGGCGTACGCGACCGGGGCACCGCCGGCGCATTCTCAAACGTGGTTGGTGCCAGCCCGGTCGGCAAGAGCCGCGTCATGAAGTGGATCAAGTCCAAGGAAGAGTGGACTGCCATCTGCGGCTGGTACAGCGTCTGCGATCTATCTCGCCTGGATGATGTCCTCAGTCAAAGCGAGTGCGAAAAGCTCATCGCTCACATCGAGAAGAACATCCACAAGGCCAGCAACTGGGTGCGCTACGCCATGAACAACGCGCTCATCAGTCTGGGAATCGTCAGTCCTGGGATGGAGAAGAAGGCGGTTGCGGCTGCGAAGCGCATCGGCAAGGTGGAGGTGGACCACGGGCAGACGAGTTGCAAGACGCCGGATGCGGTGACTTACATCCCGAAGGCTGCTGATCATGCGCGGAAGAAGGCAGCTAAGGCGGCTGCGAAGAAGAAGGTTCGGAAGAAAGTGGCGCGGGCGTGAACTAGCTCAGGTACTCCGCCAGCTTCCCCAAGCCCGCCGCAAAGTCCTTCCGCCCCATCCCCATCCGAAACTGCCGGCTATCCGCATCAAACAGGGTCCCCGGCAACAACAGCACCCCTGCGTCCCCCAGACAACGATTGCAGAACTCAGCAATCGTCTCCTCCAAAAGCAAAGTCGGGAAAGTCACCGAGCCCGCCTGCGGCCGAACCCAGCGAAACATCGCCTCGCGCTTGGCAAAGAACTCATCCAGCATCGGCAGATGTCTGATGAGCATCTGCCAATTCGTTTCGAGCAGGCTTCCGCCACTCCTCAAGGCCACCTCTGCCAGGAACTCACTCGGCGCCGACGAACAGATCGTCGTGTAGTCCTTGTACGCCGCCACCCGCTCCAACACCGTCTTGTCGCTGCCCGCCAACCAACCCACCCGTAGGCCAGGCAAGCCGTAACCCTTCGATAGCAGGCCCAAAGAGAAGGCGCCCTCGTAGACATCGCAGGCCGCTGGCAGGCGACGTTCTGCTTCGTACTCCAGACCCCGATAGGCCTCGTCCGCCAGTAGCAAGATGCCGCGGCTGCGCAGCTCGTCCATCAGCGCCTGCCACTCGTCTCCCTGCATGAGATAGCCCGTCGGGCTGTGTGGAAGGTTCACCACTACCAGGCGCGTCTTGTCGAGGAGTAATCCACGTAACTCATCCAGATCCAATCGCCAGCCCTTCTCCGGCCGAGCTCGCCAGTAGTCCACCTCGCAGCCGATGGCTCGCGGCACTTCGTGCAGGGACTGATAGCAGGGGTACTGCACCACCACATGATCCCCCGAACGCAGATTGGCGTTCATGAAGGTGAAGATCGCCTCCTGACCGCCGGCGTGCACCAGCACCTGCTCGGGATCGATGGTCGCGTAGGTCTTGGCGATCTCCTGCCGCAGGCCGGGGGCCCCATTGCTTTCGGTGTAGCCCAGAGAGTGCTGGAGAAAGCGCTCCTCCGCTCCATCTTCGAGAGCTAGTAGTTGGGCGATGCTGCTCGCTTCGCAATCGGAAGCACAGAGGTGAAAGGGCGCGCTAAACTCGTGCAGCGCAAAAAATCGCTCCAGGGCGAAGGGGGGGATCTTCATGCGAGGCGTTCTCCCATTGACGGCGCCAGCATAACCCGAGAGATCTCTACAGACAGGATCGTGCGAGCAGATATCTACCCACGCGCAGGACCTCGGTGACGAGTCGGTCCATGTCGGAGAGGCGAGTGCGATGATTGGTGATCGCCACGCGCAGACAGAATTGCCCAGCCAGCCGGGTCGAAGAGGGCAGGGCTACGCCGCTTTCCTGGATCTTGACCAAAAGGTCTTTGTTCAGCTCGTTGAGATCGGCGTCTTGCAGATTCTTCGCCCGGAAGCGGAAGCAGACGATATTGAGCCCGACTGGCGCCATCACTTCGAGCTCTGGTTCGGCGCGAATGAGAGCTTCGAGGCGACTAGCCTGGGTAATGTTCTGCTCGATGATGCGGGCAAACTTATCGATGCCCTCGGCCTTAATGGAAAGCCAGGCTTTGAGCGCACGAAAGCCTCTACTGAGTTGGATGCCATAGTCTCGGTAGGCAACCTCGTCTACCGCAGCGCCACCTTCGATCGCTTCCAGGTAAGGAGCGCTCAAGGCGAAGGTCTCGCGATGTTCGACTTCGCTGCGGACGAGGAGACCGCCGATCTCATAGGGAAGGCACATCCACTTATGCAGATCGAAGGCCAAAGAATCGGCGCGCTCCATTCCTGCCACCAGCTGACGGTGCTTGGGGCTGAGAGCAAGGAGAGCACCGAAGGCACCGTCCACGTGAAACCAAAGTCCATGCCGCGAACTGATCTCGGCCAAGAGTTGGAGATCATCGATGGCGCCCACATCAGTGGTGCCGGCGGTACCCACCACGCAGATGGGTCGCATCCCCTGTCCCTGATCCGACTTGATCATCGCCTGGAGCTGGACCGGATCCATTTGCTGCTTGTCGTTGGTCGGCACCAGACAGAGGGAGCGTCGGCCGAGGCCGAGGATCTCAACCGCACGGCGGATGGAGGTATGGGCGGCTGTGGAGGCATAGATCCTGAGCCTGGGACCTTGCAAACCCTCCTCGCGAATGTCGTAGCCAGCCTTGGCATTGCGAGCGACTGCCAGGGCATTGAGGTTGGCCACGGATCCACCAGTGAGCAGAAGGCCAGAGGCGCCGCCGGGAAAGCCGAAGAGGTCCTTGAACCAATCGACGACCTGCTTTTCGACGAGCACCGGCGCCTGGGACTGGCCGGTGAGGTTGGAGTTCATCCCGGCTGCCAGCATGTCGGCGAGCATGCCCAGGGGCGTGCCACTGCCACGTACCCAACCCCAGTAGCGTGGATGGGCGTTGCCAGTGGCATAGGGCAGCACGCGTCTTCGAAAGTCCTCGTAGGCTCTGGCCGCCCCTTCCCCATGATGAGGGACAGGGCCGAGGAAGGATTCGCGCAGGCCCTCGGGCAGTGCGGTCCAAGTCGGACGCTCCCGCTGGCTCGCCTGATACTCGAGCATGTCGGCGAGCATGCGTTCACCGAGCTGGCGGAACTCTTCCCAGTTCTTGGGATCGAGATCGATCTCTATGGAATCCTCGGGAATCCCGGCGGTGGAATGGCTCATCGATGGCTGCGAAGGGCGGCGAACCCTAGCAAATCGACGCCGACTTGTAGACGGTCAGGCTACTTTCCCGAGTCCTTGCGGCAGCAGGGAATCCAACGCGGCACACGGCGGCAGTAGTCCTGGTACTCCGCAGCGAAGCGTTCTCGCAGCTCCTTCTCCTCCATGAGCACGATGAGCTGCAGGGTCGGGATGGAGAGCAAGACCGTGATGTAGCCGCCCAGGTAGTTTGCACAGAGGGCGAAGCCAAGAATGCCGATGAAGACTTCCATGTAGCGCGGATTCCGGGACCAGGAATAGATCCCGGTCTGCAAGAGCTTGCCCGCGGCGCCACCGGGTTCCAGCTCAGGAACTCCCACCAGCACGCGCATGCTGAGCTGCTTCTGCCGAATGAAGCCGATGGCCCAGGCCAGCGATTCGACCAGGATCCCGAGGGCGAAAAGCGGCCAACTGAGTCCGTAGTCGGTGCCGAGGAGAGGCACGCGGTAGAACCAAAGGAGCGCCATGACCAGGAGGAGAAAGGCGCTGACCAGGCTGATGGTCCAGGTCGGGCCGAGGCGACGCCAGTGCTCCACAAGGGGGTGCACGATGAACCAGTACAGAAGGGCGGGCGGCAAGGTGATCACCACCAGGACGGCCAAGATGTATCGGGTCGTGTCCATTTCGATGGCTCAGTTTCGGGTCCTACAGCAAGAAGTTGTCGCTCGAGGCCAGTGCAGCTTGCATGATGCGCCCATGGACAGCCTGCTGGAATCCATTTCGAAGCTCCCCTGGTTCGCCTGGGTAGCCATCGTCGCCATCGTTTTTGGCGC
>JAJFFD010000036.1 GCA_021776805.1 Planctomycetota bacterium | reverse complement strand
GCCTACTCGCCCCTTGGCGATCGTTTGGCCTTTACCGTGTTTTCGTACCAGGCCCACTTCTGGGTCATGCAGCTGTGAGTGACAACGAATGAAAGCAATTTGGCAGGGAGTGGTCATCGCCGAGAGCGACGACATGATCGTCCTCGAGGACTGTCAGTATTTTCCTCGGGAGTCTTTGGTTGCGGAGCACTTCACAGAGAGTGAGACCAGCTCCAACTGTCCCTGGAAAGGAGACGCGAAGTACTTCCACATCAAGGTGGGGGATGCGGTCAACGAGGACGCGGCCTGGGTCTACCCGGATCCGGAGGAGGCCGCGGAGGCGATCAAAGGGAGGGTCGCGTTTTGGAAGGGTGTTGAGGTAGGGGAGTGAGGTGAGTGTGGGGAGCTTGGCTCCCCAGGTCAGGACTTCCCCTGTGACAGCTTCCATTGCTAGAATCCCTGGCGAAGGAAGTCATGAAGGAGTCCACGAGTCATTCCACATTCAAGGGGAGTCGAGGCCGCACGCTGCCCATTCTCCTTCTGTCCCTGATCGCCTGCCTGGCGATCCTGTATGTGTTGCGGGGGGAGGGCGAGCTAGCTCTTGGCTCAGACGGTATAGAGGTGATGCAGTCGGAACGAGCTCCGATCAAAGCCCAGGCAGAGCTGCCCTTGGAGGAAGGTGTTGGGGCAGAGTCCGAGGCAGGCCAGGGCGAGGAGGAGCCGGTCCGTTCCCCCGATGGTGGAGAGCGGGGAAGCATCTCGGTCATGGTGACCAATGCTTCGGGTGAACCCGCCGAGCACGTGGCGATCAGGCTGAAGCACGAGGATCGCGGAGGCGAGATTCAGAATCGTGCGAGTGGGGAGGATGGATCCTTGTCCTTCGGAGATCTACCTGCCGGTGACTATGAGATCAGCGTGCAACTCAATGAAGACCATCAGGTCTACGCGGTGCCCATGCGGGCCGGCTCGAGCAAGCAGGTGACTATTGCTGCAGGTGAGGCTGCGGAGCTCCGCTTTCAAGTTGCACAGCTTCTCAGGGTCACCTTCAGCGTAGATCGTGTGCTAGGAGAGAAGGATGCGGGCAAGCTCAAGTTCTGGTATCGCCGGCTCGACAACTGGTCATCGCCGAAGGATCTCGTCATTGATGGCTCGGATGGACCCTTCGTTGCGCTCATTCCTCCCGGACGCTGGGAGGCTGATCTGCGCTTCTCCCCTGAGTCCAAGCTCTTCAGCTTTGCGTTGGAATTCGAGGTCAGAGCCGGCGGCGAACACCACATCGAGATCCCTGTCTTCGAAGGAGAAGGGCAGCTCCCGCTAAACTTCTCGACGGTCGACGGGGTTCCGATCCCTGGCTTGGAGGTGAGTTGCACCTGGGAGAAGGAGGACCTAAAGGGCACCGGCAAGATTGCCACGACTGACGAGGAAGGGAACTTGCTCTTCTTGGGCATTCCAGACGATCGAATGCTGAATCTGATGCCCTATGAGTTCGCCTATCGAAAGATCGAACTCCAGCCATTGGGGAAATTCCCCGGCGACCACGTGCCGATCTACCCCTCAGATGAAACGCAGCACATCAAACTGCGCCGCAAGCAGAAGTGAGAGCCTCCCCCCTCACTTCTCCTGCACAGACTTCACATCGAGGGCGTACATCCCACGGCCGTGCGTGGCGATCACCATGATGTTGTCCCGCGGGTGCACGATCAGGTCATGCACAAACGTAATCGGTAGGCCCGAGCCGAGAACGTTCCAGGTCTTCGCGCCGTCCGTCGTGACATAGACACCGAGATCCGTGCCCACATAGAGGATGTCGCCGTTCTTCGGATCCTCCTTGATCACGTTGATCGGACCCGAGGGGATGCCCGCGGAGATGTCTTCCCAGGTGCTGCCGAAGTCCTTGGAGCGGAAGAGGTAGGCGGTGAAGTCGTCATCCCGCTTGCCGTTCTGAGCCAGGTAGACCGTGGCTTCGTCATAGGCGGAAGCGACCAGACGGGAGACCCACTTCTTCTCCGGTAGACCGGCGATGATCTCGGTCCATTCGTCACCGCTGTTCTTGGTCACGTGCACGCGGCCATCATCGGTGCCTGCATAGACCAGGCCGAACTTCAGCGGACTCTCGCTCAGGCTGGAGATGACCTGGTGCGGGATGTCGCCGAGCTTTTCCGGGTCGTTGTAGCTCAGGTCGGGAGAGATGCGGGTCCAGTCGTCGCCGCGGTTCATGCTGCGGTAGACCGACTGCATGCCATGGTAGATGACCTGTGAGTTGTGCTTGGAGACGATGAAGGGGGCCAGCCATTGGCCGCGTAGCTCGTCCTCGCCCTCGACCTGGGGCACATTGATGCGCGTGGTCTCCCGGGGGTTCATGCTCGAGCGTTGGATGCGCCCGTAGAAGCCCTCCGAGTAGAGGGTGTTGTAGTCGTTCCAATCGAAGGCGTGGTAGCTGGCTTCGCCACCGGGGATGGACTTCCACTGGGTGGGGGCGTCGCGTCCGGGGCGGTGGGAGACCGGCCCCATCCATGAGCCATTGTCCTGGATCGAGCCATAGACATTGAAGGGCTCGGCCATGTCGTAGGTGAGGTTGTAGAACTGCACCACGCCGAGGTTGCCGAAGTCCTTCCAGGTCTCGCCCTGGTCGTAGGAGATGTTGACACCGCCGTCGTTGCCGTTGATCAGGTAATTCGAGTTGTTGGGATCGATCCAGAGCGCATGGTGGTCGCCGTGTAGGCCCCTGTAGCGAACGCCGCTGAAGGTCTTGCCCCCATCCGTGGATGTGAGCATGGGCACACCCATGATGTAGACCCGGTCGGCGTCATTTGGGTCGACCCGGATTTGGCCGAAGACCCAGCCGTAGGTGGAGAAGAGGCGCTGCATGGTCCGCCCCGACTCGCTGACCTTGGCCCAGGTTTCGCCCTTGTCCTCCGACTTGTAGACCTCGGCGCCCTTGATGACTTCGCTGCGGCTGCGTCCGTAGCTGTCGCGCTCGCCTTCCTCTGCCTGGCGGGCGCTCTCATGATTGTCGATGAGGGCATAGAGAATGTTCGGGTTGCTGCGGGCGATGTCGAGGCCTGTGCGACCGGCCTTGTCGCGCTGTGGCAAACCCTCGCTGACCCGGCGCCAGGAGTCGCCACCGTCGGTGCTCTTGTAGATGCCGCCGCCGGGGCCAGGCTTGGGGTCACTCCACTTGAGGCGAATGCGATGCCATAGGCTGGCGTAGAGAGTCTCTGGATCCTGCGGATCCATGACCAAGTCGTATGCGCCGGCGCGGGGGCTCTCATAGAGAACCTTCTGCCAGCTGCTGCCGCCGTCGACGGTCTTGTAGACCCCGCGTTCCTCGTTGTCGGTCCACTCATGACCGCCGGCTGCGACGTAGACCACATCCGAATTCTGTGGATGGACCAGGATGCGAGCGATCGTGTGCGTGGCTGCGAGTCCCATGTGCCGCCAGGACTTGCCGCCGTTGTCCGAGCGGTAGATGCCGGTGCCGGCCATGGAGCTGCGAAAGATGTTGGCTTCGCCTAGCCCTGCCCAGACCCTCTGCGGGTTGTTGGGGTCGACAGCCAGATCGCCGACCGAGGTGGATGGGGCATCATCGAAGATGGGCTCCCAGGTCGTGCCCTCATTGACCGTCTTCCAGATGCCGCCGGAGGCGGTGGCTACATAGAAGGTATAGGGCTGGTCGGGGGGCACGGCGATGTCGGTGACCCGACCACTCATGATCTCCGGACCGATGAAGCGCCATTCGAGCTCCTTGAAGGGCGAATCGACCCGCATGCGCATGTGTTCGCGGTGCCAGCGAAGACGCGTCTCGGCATTGCGCCCGTCGTCTTCCTGGGCCTGCAAGCCGGCGGTGGGCAGGGAGCAGGCGAGAATCATGAGAAGGGAGAGATGGCGGCTGCTGTTCATCGGGGTTCCTTGCGAGGGGTGCCAGGGAGCATGAGTTTCCCCTGAAGAGGCTGTGATTTCACCGATCATTGCCCGGGGGATTATCCGGGGCTTGACTGTTCCCGGCGTAGAGCGCAGGATGCCCGCGTCCAATGACCGATCTGCGCAACTGCACCCCACCGCGATTTATTAGCTTCCCGGGCTTTATGGGCCCGGGTACGGGATGGGATCGGTCGGGATAAGACCCTGAGCTAACGCTTGACCGAGAAAGACCCACCCGTGCTTCGCACTGGTGGGTTTCTTTGTTTAACCACTCTTCGAATCCAAAACATGAACTCTGCTTCTCGAGAAGACCTGGGCGATGTGCGCAAGCGCATCGACGAATTGGACCGTCAACTCATCGGCTTGCTGAAGGACCGCATGGATGCGGTGCAGGACATCGGATCGGCCAAGAACCGCGACCAGGGGGCCGCGGTTTTTGATCCCCGGCGTGAGCGCGAGCTGAGAGAGAAGTGGGCGAAGGACGCGGAGGCTCAGGGTCTGTCCTCTTTTCACACCGCGCGGATCTTGCGTGAGATTCTCAGCTACTCGCGCAGCGAGCAGGTGGATCAACAGACAGCCGCCGTGGCAGATGGGATGGAGAGCCATCGGGTCGGTTATCAGGGGGAGGAGCTCTCCTACAGCCATCTCTGCATCCAAAAGCTCTTCGCGAGCCGGGGGGGCCGCGCCCTGCCTCGGGGCTACGAGAGCTTTCGCAAGGCGGTGGAGGGCCTGCAGAGTGGCGAGGTCGATTATCTACTGTTGCCCGTGGAGAACAGCATCTGCGGGAGCATTCCGGAGGTGAACCAGCATCTGGCGTCGGGTCAGCTCTCTGTGGTGGACGAGGACTTGTGGATTGTGGAGCACTGTCTGGCGGGCTTGCCCGGCGCTGAGGTCAACAACTTGCAGGTCTTGCATTCGCATCCGGTTGCATTGGCCCAGTGTCAGGAGTTCTTGGCCAGCATGCCCTCCGCCCGCGCGGAGGCGGTCTATGACACGGGTGCTGCAGCGCGAAAGGTCGCCGAAGAAGGTGATCGGAGCATCGCCGCCATCTGCTCGGAAGAAGCGGCCGAACACTTCGGCTTGGAAGTGCTGCGCCGGAGCGTGGGCGATCAACCCAAGAATCTGACGCGCTTCCTCCTACTTGGCCGGCAGGAAGAAGAATTGGACCTGGACCGTCCAGCCAAGACATCTTTGGTCTTGAGCGTCCATCACCGGCGTGGTGCCTTGGCCGAGGTCTTGCAGGTCTTCGCCGAACGGGACGTCAATCTCACTCGCTTGGAGAGTCGCCCTATCCCCGAATCGCCCTTCGAGTATCTCTTCTTCATCGACCTTGAAGGTCACGCTAGATCCGAACATCTCCGTGAGGCACTGCAGGAGATTCGCAGGCACTGCAACCATCTCAAGGTCATCGGCAGCTATCCGGCCCGACCCCTGGAGGCACGCGATGTGCATCTTCCGCCCGTGGAGACTGGGCCTCCGGCAGTGGCACCTGTGGTGAAGCCGGCAGCGGCGCTCGCCAAGGCCAAGACACGGGAAGTCATGGTTTCTGACGTGCCTGTGGGTGGAGCCGACTTCGTGCTCATGGCCGGCCCATGCGCGGTGGAGAATCGCGATCAGATCATGTCGGCTGCAGCCATGGTGGCCGAACGCGGCGCAAGCATCCTGCGGGGCGGCGCCTTCAAACCCCGCACATCACCCTATTCGTTTCAGGGCCTCGGCTTCCCCGGCCTCGACTTGTTGGTGGAGGCCGGACGTGCGGTGGGCTTGCCGGTGGTTACGGAAGTGCTGCGCCCCGAGGACGTGGAAGGGGTCGCCGCGAGCGCGGACATGCTGCAGGTGGGCGCTCGCAATATGCAGAACTTCGCCCTCCTCAAGGAACTGGGCAAGACGCGCCGGCCGATTCTGCTCAAGCGTGGGATGAGCGCCACCATCAAGGAGCTGCTGCAGGCTGCCGAGTACGTCTTTGCTGGCGGCAACCAGCAGGTCATCCTCTGCGAGAGAGGCATACGCACTTTCGAGACCTCCACGCGCAGCACCCTGGATGTGAGTGCGGTCCCCGTACTGCGTGAGCTCTGTGACCTGCCGATCATCATCGATCCATCGCACGCAGCGGGGCGTCGAGAACTGGTGCTTCCCCTGGCGATGGCGGGGGCCGCGGCTGGTGCGGACGGCATGATCGTCGAATCGCACCCCGAGCCCGATGCGGCTCTCTGCGACAAGGAACAGGCGCTCCACCCTGAGGACTTGCAGTCTCTCGTGCAGCTTCTCAAAGCGATCCTGGCGGCACAGGGCCGCCGGCTCTATTGCTAGGGGGCAATGCCGGAGATCGATTGGGATCAGCTGCTTCTCTATGCCTTGGAGCTCGGTCTCGCAGCGGCCGCAGGCGGGCTGGTTGGTATGCAACGAGCCTTCCGTGGCAAGTCTGCGGGGCTGCGCACCCACATCCTGATATGCGTGGGTTCGGCGGTGTTCATGCAGGTCTCGCGGGAGCTCAGTCCGACCGGGACAGCGTTTGCGGATCCTGGTCGAATTGCGGCGCAGGTCGTGACCGGGGTTGGCTTTCTCGGGGCGGGCACCATCATCCGCTCCGGCTTCACCGTTGCCGGCCTCACTTCGGCGGCGACCATCTGGACCGTCTCGGGTCTGGGTCTCGCTGCGGGTGCGGAGCTTTGGAGCATTCTCGCTGTCGGCACCCTCGTTTCCCTGGCAACCTTGGAGCTGTTGTCCTGGCGCCTCTTCTTCGGGAATCGCAGCACCCGTGCCTACTACTTCGAGTTTGTCGGCGAGGCGGCCATGGACGACTTGTTCGCGGACCTACGCGGACGGGGAGCTCAGGTGAGCATGGTAGGTTTCCGGCGCAAGCAGGACGCTGGCCTGGGCGTTGAGGTCATGATTCGTTGGCCGGAGCACAAGCTCGCCGGCCTCGAGGAGGAAGTCGTCAAGAATGATCAGGTCCTGAGGATCTCGCCGGCGAAGAAGCGTTAGCCGTCGACTGGGATGACTTCGTACATCTTGGTTTCGAGCGCGCCGCCGATGGCCTTGTTCATGAACTTGACCTCGATCGAGACGCCGTTGGGCATCCACTTCAAGGGGAAGGGCTCTTCCTGCTTGTAGACCTTGTGGGAGCTAAAGCCCTGGGCCACGACCTTCTTGCCCCAGATCCAATCGTCGTACACGACCCAGGAGTGGTAGTTGCCACCCTTGGTGTCACCGGTGCGTTCGAAGCGTACCTTGAGTTCCGGTCGTGTTCCCACCTGGGGGAAGACCGGTCCCTCCTCCGACTCCAGGGCATAGGCTTTGAACTCGGCCCCTTCCGGGACGAAGTTTCTATAAATGCGCAGGCTGAAGCCCCCCACGATCGCGGCCACGATCAGAAACTTGAAGAAGGCCTTTAACTTTCCACCCATGGGCAACAGGGTATCCGGCTGGAGGGCAAAAGGCCCGTTGGACCAGGAAGACGCGAATCCAGTCCGCGTTTTTTTTCGAGCCGAGCAGGGTCTTCAGGAGCTAAATCCCGGGACTACTGCAGATTCAGCTCGAGCCATTCCAGCTGGGCAATGCGTCCGCTGCCCATGGGGAAGAACTTCGCGGTGAGGGCGGCGCGCATCTCGTCGAAGATCTTGGCTCTATCGCGCAGGTGCTCGCGACGGGAGAACTGGCCCACCAGATCGCGCATTGCCGATGCTCCAGCGTCCCAGTTGGCGGAAATGGCCGCTTCGGCCTTGGCGAAGTCTTCGTGATCCGCGGCAAAGGTGAAGATCAGGTCTCCGGCGAGCTCGCTCCGGCCTCGCCCCTCTGCGCTGGGAGGCAGGCTCACCAAGAGCCGAATGCTCGACTTGTGCTTACGAGTTTCGCCGTAGATCGGGTCGATGATGGTCACCGGCGCTGGTGCTTCCTCCAGGCGTTCTTGCACCTGCCCGATCTTCGGCAGCACGAAGAAGCCCAGGCCACCTATGGCGCAGAACACCAGCAGGGTGAGCACTGGGCTCGGCCCCCGCTTCTTGCTCTGCATGGCAGCCTGCACCGCCTCCCGCGTCGGAGGGATGGCAATTCCCCGGTTCTCTATATCCACAGCCATGCTCCCTTCTTATCGGCTGTGGATGCACGGAATCTATCGCAGGGTGATGGTCTCGGGCAGGATCGCCCAGGCGCGGAAGGGTCGGCGATCGGTCAATTCGGCCATCAGCAGGCCCAGGCTTCGCTCCAGGCCCATCTTGCGGGCAATGAGCCGCTTGTGGGTATCAGGGAGGAGTAGTTCCACATTGAGAAGCTCGTTGGCGAAGCTATCGAAGAAGGAGCCCGGTCGTGGCTGATGGCTCACCTCATAGTCGCCCACCTTGGCCTTCTTGGCCACCAGCTCGAGGGCATCGCTCAGGCCACCAATGCGATCCACCAGGCCGCGCTTGAGGGCTTGCTCGCCGGACCATACTCGGCCACCGGCGATGGCTTTCACCTGATCGACGCTCAAATCGCGGGAGCTGGCCACGTGTCCGAGAAAGGTGTCATAGATCTGGTTGATGAAACCCTGGATGCGCTCCTTGGCAGAATCGGACCAGGGCTCGGTCAGGCTGGTCATGCCGGCTGACTCGTCGAGAGCGATGAGCTCCTCGTGGATGCCGATGCGTCGCATGAGCGGACCGATGCTCGGCTTGGTGCCGAAAACTCCGATCGAGCCGGTAAGGGTGCCTTCCTCCGCGAAGATCGTCTCGCCAAAGCAAGTGACGTAGTAGCCACCGGATGCCGCCATGCTGCCCATGGACACGGCCACCGGTTTCTTGGATGCGAGATCCTGGAGGGCGAGGAGGATGGCTTCGCTGGCGGTGGCCGAACCTCCGGGCGAATTGATGCGGACGACGACGCCCTTGACCTTCTCGTCCTTGGCCAGTCGACGAATCGTGGTAACCATGGGGCCGGAGACGATGCTGCCTGGTTGTGCACTGTTGCCGTCGACGATGGCACCGGACAGGTGCAGGACGACCAAGGTCTCAGTCTCCAGCTCCTCTTCCTTCTTTGGGCTGAGCAGTTGGGAGAAGACCTGCATGAAGTTCACGCTGCGCCGGCGTTGCCGCTGCTGGAGAACCGCATCGAACTCGAAGTCGTCGTGTCCGAGCACCTGATTCATGGCGGCTCTGGCTCCGTTCCAGGCTACCAGCCGATCGACCAGATTACTCTCCAGGGCGTGCTTGGCGGTGATCATCCTCTCGGCCTGAAGGGCGCGCACTTTCTCGCTTGCCAGGTTTCGGCCTGCGGCGATGCGGCCGACGATCTCTGCGTTCATTTTGCCGAGCATGTCCTCGTAGTGTTTGCGCAGATGCTTGCTCATGGAGGAGAGCAGGTAGGGCTCGACGGCACCTTTGAACTCGCCGCAGCGAACCACGTCCATCTGCACGCCGAGCAGATCGAGGGCGTCCTTGAGAAAGGTCACCGATAGAGCCGGTGCCGGCAAGTCCAGCATGCCCAGGTCAGCGAGCATGACTTCGTCACAAAGGCTGGCGATCTGATAGCGGAGACTGTCCGCATTCTCCAAGTAGGCGTAACAGGTCTTTCCCGACTTGCGCAGCTTGTTGATGCTCCGTTCCAATTCGGAGACCTGCACCTGGTTGAAGAAGAAGCTGCCGCTAAGGTCCAGGACGACCCGCTCGACTTCGCTTTCGACCAACTCATCGATGCGCTCGAGAGTCGCGTAGAAGGATTTGGGGGTTCCACCGCCGCCCAGCAGGATGCTGGTCAGGTCGCCACCCATCTCCGGGTGATCCGCATAGAAGCCGGCAAACTTGAGCAGAGTGATGGACTCGACTTGCTTTGCTTCCTCCTGCTCTGCCTCCTGCCCCATGAGGGGTAGGCTGAAGAGCAGGGCGCTGCTGAAGAGGGGGAGAAAGACGGATCGGCTATGCTTCATACTTGGCTCCGGAGGGCGAGCGTTGGGGGCGGGCAGAGTATCAGGACCTTGAGTGCTCGGTCAGGGTCTGGCCCTGTCACTCATTCATCGGCAGGCTGGGCCCAGGGGCCTTCAGTTCTCGCCGAGTTTCCAGCCCCTGGCAGCATTGAGGGCGCGCTCGTCCGTCCAATCAAAGCCCAGGGGAGTCACGGTGACCCGTCCGGCAAGATACTCCGCCGTGTCGCAGCCCTCTGGTCCCTTGCTGCGCGGCGCCATCCGGCTGCGCCATACTTCCGGCTCCCCTTCCCCTTCCCCGCTGATCTTCTGAAACTTGGCCACGTGGGTGTATGAGCCGCCCATCCTGGCCACGAGAGGGTCCCCCTCCACCTTGCGCGGCACATTGATCGACCAGACCACCCCGGGAATCGCTGCCTGTCGGCGCATCTCCAGAATGAAGCGCCGCGTGATCGCCGCGCTCAACTCTTCGTCTGCCCGCGGCGCCTGCGAGACTGCGATCGCGGGGATGCCTCGGTACACCGCTTCCATGGCGGCGCCGACCGTTCCCGAGTAGTGCGAGATGTCGCCGACATTGGCGCCGCGGTTGATACCGGAGACAAGAAGGTCGAATGGCTTCTCTCCGCTGAGCTCGAGGATTCCGAAGGAAGCTGCGTCGGCTGGCGTGCCGCTGACGGCAACTGCGCGGACGGCGCCTTCGATGTCTCGCTCGCTAACCTGCATGCGCTGGCCCATGGTGATGGACTGGCTGGACCCCGATCGGTTGGAGTCGGGGGCGCAGACGGTTACCTCGGCGATGCTCGCGAGCTCTTTGCAGAGGGCAAGGAGTCCAGGGGCGGCGATGCCATCGTCGTTGGTGACCAGGATGCGTAGTCTCTCAGGGGCGACACGGTCCTGGTTGGGAGATGCGAGGAGGAGAGCGAGGGAAGTGAGGGCGCAGGTTCGGAAGAGCATGCGCAGAGCATAGCGCCGGCTGCGATCGCCGGAGCTAGTCCCATGGGTTGATCAGGGCTCGCCCCTGTTTCGAAATCGCGTATCGCTCCCCTAGCTCAACAAGCCCGATCGCTCCAAGAGCATCAAACCGGCCATGCTCTGCCCGTCGGGAAGCTCTTGGCCGAGGACCTTCTCCCGTGCCTCTGCGAGAGACAGCAGGTGCACCTCGATGGCCTCGCTGCTCTCCAGTTCTTGCCCGCATTCTTTGAGATCACGCGCCAGAAAGAAGTGGCAGCGCTCGTTGGACACACCCTTGTAGGGAGCGAAACTTCCCAAGGCATCCCAACGTGCAGCCGCATAGCCGGCTTCCTCCGCCAGTTCCTTCTTTGCGACTGTGAGGGCATCCTCCCCGGCTTGCATTCCACCGATGGGGAACTCCCAAAGCTCGCTGCCTAGCAAGTACCTCTGCACCTTCAGGAGTACCGTGCGTCCATCCGCCAGGACCGGGATGATTCCGCAGGAACCGGGCATGTCGACATAGAAGTAGTCGCCCTCCGAGCCATCCCGATGCACGTACCGATCTCGGCAGTAGCGATGCCAGGGGTTGTCGACGATCACTTCGGTGGAGAGGCGGCTGAAGGGTTTCATGGCGGCGAGACTTAGCCGATGTCGACCATGCGCTTGTGCATGGGCGAGACCCGACCATCCGGGGTGAGTATGCCTTGCAGATTGAGTGGGTCGGCGGCGCTGAGTTGTAGGCTGAGCGGCTCCTTGCGACGCCGCAGCTTGCGCAGAACCGGGATCGCCTCCGGCAAGGCGAACTGTTCGCCGGAGAAGCGTGCCACGAAACGGCCACCGCGAAGATCGCCGCGGAGTTCGCGCTCGCGGCAGCGACGCAGCAGGTCTCGCCAGGGCAGTGGCTGCTTTTCACGAACGAGAAGGCGTGAGAAGAGCACGCCGTAACGAGCCAGAAGTCGGTCGAGAACGAAGTCCACCTGCGTGCTGTTGTCACGAGCGTCCGGCAGCAGACTCCAGCGACCGACCCCGAAGGGCAGTCCATTCGAGCGACGTTTGCTGGGGGCGACGATGAGTTGGCGCAGGGCGGCGAAGGAGTCGCAAGTAGCCAGGCCGCGGGCGACCAGTTCGCCAATGCCTTGTTCGAAGAAGCTCGGCAGGAGGCCGCTGGCTTGTTCGAGATCGGTTGGGAAGAGGGCGCCCTTCGCCGCGAGGACATCGAAGAGCTTGCGGGCGGAGGCACCTAGATCGGGCGCTGCCACCTCGGCGCGGAGGCTTGACCAGGGGATGAGGTCGGCGCGGGGCAGAAGGCATAGGGGCGTGTTGCGCACGGCGCTGGCGCCGCGGCCCCAGATTCGTCCCCAAGCAACTTCGCCGGAGAGGGTGAGTTGGTCGAGCCAATCGCGACGATAGCCATCGACACGGGCGGGGAGGACCTCGCTCTCCCAGGCATGGGCGGGGACTTCCATGCCGGAGAGCTGGCGAATGACTTCGGCGAGTCCGGTCAGGCCGTGAGCCTTTTCGCCCGGGTCCGCGTGCTGCCAGAGCGCGAGGAAGCGTAGGAAGTCGGCGGCGCTCACCGGCTCGATCTCGGCACGCAGGCGATCGACGGTATAGCGGTGGATGCGTGCCAGGAGGCGACGGTTGCACCAGGCTTCTTTGCCATCGAGTCGAGCGCGAAGAACACAGCCTTCGGCCTCGAGTTCGAAGAACAGCGGGTCCTCGGAGAACACTGGTCCGAGGGCCTCCATGCGGCCGCGAAGAACGTCCTTGGGATCGCGGCTGGCTTCGCTTGCAAACCAGCGATCCTCGACGAGTTGCACGCGGCCTTGCTGCCGGAGCTCCTCGAGCCATGGTCGCCAGTCGCCACTGAGGTCGTCTCCGCCGGCTTCTTCCTGGGACAGGTAGCCCATCCACAGCAAGGCTTCATGCAACTCCTCTAGATCACGGGGATCGGGCCATGCCTCCTGCTTGACCCGCTCGACCGCAGCCGGATCGAGAGCGCCAATCTCGTCGGCAGTCTTGCTGTCCAGGGCGTGACGGCTCATCACCGCCTGGGTGCGCCGTTCCTCGAGAGGCGCGTCGTCGAGGAAGGCGTAGGGCTGGGCATTGAGAATGCCAAGGGCGAAGGCCGAAGGTTCGCTGCTGTCGATGGCGACCTTCTCGATGCTGCCATCGCGCAGGCCATGCAAGACCTGGATGAGGCCGTCCAAGTCCATGGCCTCGTGCAGACAGTCGTAAATCGTCTGTCGCACGATGGGTTGCTCCATGGGGATGGGCAAGTCGCCGGGTGGAAGGGTCTCGCCACAGGCCCGCACCTCAGGGAATGCGTCCGCGAGGGCATCGTCCGCACGCATGCGCAGGATGGGGGCAGGGAGGCGACGGGCTCCCTGGGTGCGCGGCACCACGAGTGCTCGACTCACGTTCCATCGCCAACGTGTTTCGAACATGGGCGAGGCGAGGAGGGCCTGGCTGAGCACCTTCTCCACCGTGTTGGGATGCAGATACTCGAAGACCTCCATCAAGGGGAATGAGTGCATGGGCCCCAGAGATAGAACCACCGCCTCTTCGTTGGCGGCGGCCTGCAGCTCGAAGCCGAAGCCACGGCAGAAGCGCTTGCGCAGGGCGAGACCGAGGGCGCGGTTTATGCGTCCGCCGAAGGGTGCATGCAGGACCAGCTGACTGCCACCGCTCTCGTCGGGGAAGCGCTCGATGATCATGCGCTGCTGACTGGGAATGGCGCCCAGAGCCTTCTTGCCTGCGGCAAGGTAATCGGCAATCTGTCGGCTGCCAGCTTCCTCCAGGCCGGTTTCCTCGCGGATCATTGCCTGGTCGTGACCGGTTTCGCGGATCTCGCTCAGGGCTGTGCTGAGCTCGACGCTGCGGGCTGGTGCTTCGCCAAACCAGAAGGGCAGGCTTGGTGGCAGACCCTTGGCGTCAGCGACGCGCAGCTTGCCCGGTTCGACTTTGAGCACGCGCCATGAAGCATTGCCCAACTGGAAGATGTCCCCGATGCTCGATTCGATGGCGAAGTCCTCGTCGACCGAGCCGATGTAGGTGCCTTCAGGTTCGAGCAGCACGCGATAGTCGGCCTGATCCGGGATGGCGCCGCCGGCGGTGAGCACCGGCAGGCGCGCCCGTCGCGTGGCGCGTAGGCGAGCGCGAACCTGGTCCCGATGGATAAGCGCGCTACGACCCTTTGAGTGCAGTTCGAGCAGAGCGTCGAAGTCCTCGCGGGTGAGATCTCTGTAGGGCGAGGCCCGGCGCATGCGCTCGAAGAGCTCGTCTTCATCCCAGTCCTGTTGTAGGAGGACAGCAACGAGCTGCTGGGCAAGGATATCCAGGGGCGCCTTGGGAACGACGATACGGTCCAGGTCTCGGCGTTTGATGGCCATGAGCAGGGCCGCCGAACAGACCAGTTCGTCGATGGTTAGCGGAAAGAGCCGGCCCTTGGGAATGCGGTCCTTGCCGTGGCCGGCGCGTCCGACTCGTTGCAGGAGGATTGCAATGGTGGCTGGTGTCGCGACCTGGATGACCAGGTCTACTTCGCCCACGTCGATGCCGAGCTCGAGGGACGCGGTGGCGACGAGGGCGCGCAGTTCGCCGGCCTTTAGACGCTGCTCTGCATCGAGTCGGCGTTCTCGCGAGAGGCTGCCGTGGTGGCTGGCCACCTTGTCCTCCCCGAGTTGGTCGGTGAGCCGGGCAGCGATGCGCTCGGTCATCTTCCTGGTGTTGGCGAAGACCAGAGTCGTGCGGTGCTCCTGGATGAGATCCGCCATACGCGCGTAGATCTGTTCCCAGGTTTCATCGGAGCAAACCACCGCGAGTGGTGACTGCGGAACCTCGATGCGCAGATCGATTTCGCGCAGGTGACCGCAGTCGACGATCTCACAGTTGCGCGCTTCACCGACGAGGAACCGGGCTATTTCTTGAATGGGTTTCTGAGTGGCCGACAGACCGATGCGCTGAAAGCCAGGGGAGAGTGCTTCGAGCCGCTCGAGTGACAGAGCCAGGTGAGAGCCACGCTTGTCGCGGGCGAGCGCGTGGATCTCGTCGACGATCACCGTGCGCACTGTGCTGAGCATCCTCTGGCCACCGGCGCTGCTCAGCAGGATGTAGAGGGATTCGGGCGTGGTCACCAGGATGTGCGGCGCATGCTTGCGCATTGCTTCGCGATCCTTGGGCGAAGTATCCCCGCTGCGCACCGCCACGCTTATCTCGGGCAGGTCCGGATCGAGTTCGCGCAGCTGGGCCAGCGGTTGCTGCAGGTTCTTTTGTACGTCGTTGCCGAGAGCCTTGAGTGGCGAGAGGTACAAGACCTGCAAGCCTTCTGCCAACTCGCTGCCTTGACTGAGCAGGGAATCGAGGGCATTGAGAAAGGCTGCGAGGGTCTTGCCCGAACCCGTGGGCGCAGCGATCAAACTGTGATCGCCGGCGCGGATCTTTGGCCAACCCTGGAGCTGGGGTTCGCTGGCTTCGCCGAGTTCGGCTGCGAACCAGCGCTGGATAGTGGGATGGAAGTGCCGCAGCGGCATACCAGGAATGTAAGATCTGCCGCCTGTCTTCGACAGCAGCATGCAGAAACCCGAGCCCCCTTACTGGACCGTCATTTTCAGCAGCGAGCTCGCTGAAGAGGAGGGTTACGGAGACATGTCCCAGCGCATGGTCGAAATGGCTCGGGAGCAGCAGGGCTTTCTGGGGGTTGAGAGCGCCCGAGACCCCAGCGGGCTGGGGATTACCGTCTCCTACTGGCGGACTCGGGAAGACATCGCCGCCTGGGGAGCAGTGCTCGAACACCGGGCAGCTCAGGATCTAGGCCACCGCAAATGGTACCGCTGGTACCGGCTGCGCATTGCCCGTATCGACGAGGAGCGCGAGTTCGGCGAGCAAGGAGGGGTTTAGTCATGGCCCCTCAATGGCCGTAACATACTTAGTCAGCTGGTGTCCTGAGCACCCAGGAATCTCGAGGCCAAGTCCTCGATCCACCCCGATTCCTGTCCCTCTTACCCACTCTGAGGTCTCCCAATGCGCAGTATGCATCGTCCGCTCCAGGCGGTCCTCTTTCTGGCCTTCTTTGCGTCGACTCTGATCGCGCAGCGGCCACTGACCCATGACGACTACGACAGTTGGCAGTCCCTGAGTGGACAGGCCTACAGTCGCGACGGTTCCTGGGCAGTCTTTGCCATCAATCCCGCCCAGGGTGACGGCACTCTGTACGTGCGCAGCACGGATGGTGAGAAAACCTACAAGCACGAAAGAGGAACCGGCGCACGCTTTACCGCGGACGGTGCTTTCCTGGTCTTCCGCATCGAGCCCACCTTCGCCGACAAGCGTGCCTACGAATGGGAGCAGGCTAGTGGTCGCGGTGGACGAGGCGGCGCCGGTCGCGGAGCCGCTGGCCGTGGTGCTGGTGCCGCACGAGGCCGAGGCCGTCGAGGTCGCGGTGGTCGCGGCGGCGGTGGAGCGAGTGGTCCGCTGATGGGTGGCACCGGTGGTGGCGGCCAAGGGCCGCAGGCCGAGTACGCGATCATGAATCTCGCGGACGGCAAGGTCGAGATGCTCGAGGACGCGGTGAGCTTCCAGACCCCGGACGAAGGGCATGCCTATCTGGCCTACCTACTGGGTGACGAGAATGACGACGAGGACGCCGACGAAGAGGGCGAAGAGAGTGAAGGTGCTGCTCGCCGTGGACGCGGCGGTCGCGCTGGACGTGGAGGCCGCGCCGGGCGCGGTGCTCGCGGAGGTCGTGCTGGTGCTCGTCGCGGCGAAGGTGGCCAGGGCCGACAGCGTCAAGCTGCAGCCGAAGGCGAAGAGACTGAAGCCGGCGAAGAGGAGGAAGAGGAGAAGACGCCGGATTACCTGAAGGACGGCAAGACTCTCGTGCTGCGCGATCTGAGCTCCGGCAAGGAAACGCGTATCGAGGGCGTCACCACCTGGGGTATGACGCGCAAGACTGGCTGGCTGTTCTATGTCCAGAATTCCAAGGAAGCTGACAACAAGATTCAGCGAGGCCTGCACGGAATGCATGTCGCGACTGGCAAGAGTCGCACTCTCGTGGAGGGCGCGGCCAACTTCAGTGGCTTCAGCCTCGATAAGAACGAGAATCGCTTGGCCTTCTTCAGCGATCGTCGTGATCGCGAGGCAGAGGAGGCGAACTCGGATCTCTACGCTTGGGACTTCAAGTCCCCGCGCGCGGACATGCTGGTTGGCACCGGCGAAGCCGGGATGGATGCGGAGCATCGTGTCGCCACTCGTGGTGGCTTGACCTTCAGCAAGGACGGCGAGGTTCTGCTCTTCGGTGTGGAGCCCTTGCCCGAAGACGAGCTGCGCAAGGTCTTGCCGAGCGAGAAGGTCGTGCTCGATCTCTGGCACTACAAAGATCCCATGCTGCAGCCCATGCAGGCGCGGCAGGCTGCTCAGTTGCGCAACAAGGCCCTACGTTCTGCTTACCACTTCCAAGAAGGTCGCTTCGTCACCTTCGGTAAGAATCCGCAGCACAGCGCTTCCTTCCTGACGCCGGACGGCTCGCAGGTGCTCGTCACAGACAACACGCCCTATGCGCAGATGGTTTCTTGGGATGGACGCTACTCCGACTACTACGTGGTCAACACGCTCAGTGGCAAGGGCAAGCGTGTCTTCAAGATGCTTGGTGCGGGCGCTCAGCCGTCTCCATCAGGTCGTTACCTGATGACTTTCCAGGACGAAACCTGGCATTGCCTCGATCTAGGCACTGGCGAGAGTCGCAACCTGACCGGGGACTTGGACGTGGCCTTCTTCAATGAGCTGCACGACACGCCGAACACGGCTCGTGCCCACGGCATCGTCGGCTACACCAAGGATGAGAAGGAAGTCCTGATCAACGACGCCTTCGACGTCTGGAAGATTGCCCTCGATGGTTCGGGTGCCAGTTGCATCACGGACGGCTACGGTCGCGCGGAGAACATTACCCTGCGCTATGTTGGCTTGGACTCCGATGCTGAGTTCATACCTGCTGATGAGCCTATCATGCTGTCTGCTGTCGATCAGGACACGGTCGCTGCCGGGTTCTACACGGACCGGGTCAATGGCATGGCCAAGCCGCGCAAGCTGGTCATGAAGGACGTTTCCTTCGGCCGTGGCGGTCGCGTGACCAAGGCGGAGAATGCGGATCGCCTCTTCTTCACCATGAGCACCTTCCGCATGCAGCCTGATCTTTGGACCTCCGACATGGAGTTCAAGAACATGACCAAGCTGTCCTCGCTCAATCCGCAGATCAAGGATCTGCGCTGGGGCACGGAGGAGTTGGTCAAGTGGCACAACTCGGACGGCGTCGAGCTCAAGGGTGTGCTGATCAAGCCGGACAACTTCGATCCGAAGAAGAAGTACCCAATGATGGTCTACTTCTACGAGCGGCTCTCACAGGGTCTGCACAACGCCGGGCGTCCATCTCCCGGGACTTCGCCATCGGCTCCGTGGTACGTGAGCAATGATTACCTCTGGTTCACCCCTGACATCGCCTATCGCGAAGGCTACCCAGGCGAGTCGGCTCTGCGCTGCATCGTCTCCGGTGTGCAGCATCTAATCGGCGAGGGTTTCGTCGACGAGGATGCAATCGGGGCCGCCGGTCACAGCTGGGGTGGCTATCAGACTGCCTACCTGGTGACCAAGACCGACATCTTTGCGGCGATCGAGTCGGGCGCGCCGGTGGTCAACATGACCAGTGCTTACGGTGGCATCCGCTGGCAGACGGGCATGTCCCGTGCATTCCAGTACGAGAAGACCCAGAGCCGCATCGGCGGCAGTCTCTGGGAGTATCCCCTGCGTTACCTGGAGAACTCTCCTCTCTTCTCGGCTGACAAGGTGAACACGCCAGTGCTCATGTTGCATAACGACGAGGACGGCGCTGTGCCCTGGTATCAAGGCATCGAGTACTTCTCGGCCCTCCGCCGCTTGGGTAAGGAGGTCTACATGTTCAACTACGTTGGTGAGCCGCATGGTCTCCGCAAGCGTCAGAACATGAAGGACTGGACCAAGCGCATGACTCAGTTCTTCGACCATCACCTCAAGGGCAAGCCGGCACCGGATTGGATGCTCAATGGCGTGTCCTACGTCGATCGTGAGCGAGAGAAGATCGAGTTCAATGATCCCGAGAAGGAGCCTGAGAAGAAGGAGAAGAAGTCGAAGGCGGAGATCACTACGCCGATCGGCAGCTCGAACGGCGGCAACCGCTGATTCGATGCATTCTTCAGCGCCCGCGGTCCTATGATCGCGGGCGCTTTCGTACATGCTTCGAGTAGAGAATCTTCAGCGCCCTGGCCTCAGGCCTACGAGTTTCGCAGTCGCTGCCGGTGAATGCCTGGCGGTGATGGGTGCCTCCGGGTCTGGCAAGACACTTCTCCTGCGTGCGCTCGCGGATCTCGATCCGAACGAGGGCCTGGTCGAGCTCGCTGGCGACACCCGAGAATCCATCGACGCACCGGACTGGCGTCGGCGCGTCTGTTACCTGCCGGCCGAGGCGGGGTGGTGGACCGATCATCCTCGCGAGCACTTCGCCGATTGGTCGAAGGCGAGCGCCATGCTCGAGAATCTCTCGCTAGCTGTGGAGATTGGCGACCAGCCGGTGATGCAGTTGTCGACGGGGGAGCGTCAGCGCCTGGCTCTGCTGCGAACGCTGAGTCTCGATCCCCAGGTCCTTCTCTTGGATGAGCCGACTGCAGCCCTCGACGCGGAAGCCTCGGGCCGAGTTGAGGCTTTGGTACAGCAACGTTTGCATGCCGGGGTTGCTGTGATTTGGGTGACCCACGACCTCAGTCAGGCCAAGCGCATGGCGAAGCGTGTCCTGCAGCTCGACGCCGGCAAGGCAAGCGAAGTGGAGCTGTGAACTACATCACTCTCGACTACTGGGATCTGGCCATCGCCGCATCGCTGGTGCTCCTGAACGCCGGACTCTCAATCCTGCTACAGCTTCGCTTGCAGGTACAGATCTTGATTGCCAGTTTGCGCATGGTGGTGCAGCTCAGCCTCGTTGCCTTGGTTCTGAAGGCGCTGTTTACGGCAGTATCGCCCATGTGGACCGCGCTCGCTGCGCTCACGATGGTGCTCTTTGCCGGCCGCGAAATCATGGCGCGGCAGGATCGCAAATTGGCCGGCCTTTGGTCCTATGGGCTGGGCACCAGCTCCATGTTGCTGGCGGCGACGCTGGTGACTGTCTTCGCTCTCACTACCCAGGTGCGGCCGGATCCCTGGTTCGACCCGCGCTTCTCCATCCCGCTGCTGGGAATGATCCTGGGCAATACCATGACCGGAATCAGTCTTGGCCTGCAAAGCCTGACGACTGGACTGCTGCGCGATCGCGTCGCGGTGGAAGCTCAGTTGGCCCTGGGGGCGACGCGCTTTGCCGCCGCCAGGCCGGTCTTGCAACAGGCCATGCGCACCGCGCTCATGCCGATCATCAACTCCATGTCCGCGAGTGGCCTGGTCGCCCTGCCTGGCATGATGACCGGTCAAATCCTGGCCGGCGCCGATCCAGCGGAGGCGGTGAAGTATCAGATGCTGATCATCTTCCTCATTGCCGGGGGCACGGCATTGGGTGCGATCACCGCTGTGTTCGCTGCGATGTACCGTCTGAGCGATGCGCGGCATCGCCTGCGACTGGATCGTCTGGCGCCGAAGCCAGTCGCGAAGCGTTCTTAGCCAGAAGCCACGCGCGGCAATTCCTCCACACTCAGCAAGCCCCGCCGTCGCCAACCCCTCATCAAGAGCCAGGTCTGCGCATTCGCAGTCACCTTCGCAGCTTGATTGCGCACAGATAGTTGCTTGCGCCAGCCCGCGAAGTGGGCTGCGGAGGAGTAGTAATCGAGAGCGAGCCGAAGGCGAGCTCCGTGTCTCTTGGCGTTATGAAGGACATAGACGAGAGCGTTGCGCACTTGCCGCGGCGTCTTCAGGACCTGGTCGTGATAGCGATCTCTGAAGACCCGGCCGCGTCTTTGCCAAAGTTTGTTCAAGGCCTTGGCGATGCGCACGAGAAGACCTTGCATGCCTCGAGCCAGTGCCTCGCGACTCTTTGCCTCAACCAGGAGATGAAGGTGATTGCTCATCACCGAGTACTCGACCAGGCGGAAGCCGAAGCGGTTACAGCCCTTGGCGAAGGCGTCGAGGATGACGCCGTACTCACTTCGTCGACGAAGTGAGGGCAGCCCCGGCAGGAGTCGAGTGGTCACATGCACAGGAAAACGTGAAGCCAGTAATTCTCGGGGGCGGTGATCGACCCCCGCACGCCTGCCCTTAGGTCGTCGCCCAGCACCCCTTCGAGTTCCGCCCCAAGTTCGGTAAGAGAACATCCCCTGTATCGGTCGCCGCTTCGCGGTCTTCGTTTGCTTGCTCATCTTGATTGCGCAGACATCGTTTCCTTTTCAGATGCAGTGCAACGACAAGGCTGCAATCGGCGCTAGCTTTTGGGATTTCTGCGCCCTGCGCCCTGCGCCCTGCGCCCTGCGCCCTGCGCCCTGCGCCCTGCGCCCTGCGCCCTGCGCCCTGCGCCCTTCGCCCTGCGCCCTTCGCCCTTCGCCCTTCGCCCTTCGCCCTTCGCCCTTCGCCCTTCGCTGTTGGCTGCTGCTGTTGGTCGAGTGCTAGTTTGCCCACGTGGAATTGCGAACCGGGGGAACGTCTGGTGCCAGGTTGAGGTGAGCCTAGCTGTGAGGTTCCTTGGTGCTGTGGACTTGATTGCGCAGAGATTGCGAGCGCGATGAGAGGCGATGATTTTGACGCTGGTGGGGTAGTGCTAACAGGGTGTGGTGGGATCGGCGGGTGTGCTTGGTTGCCAGGTGTGCTTGATTGCCAGGTGTGCTTGATCGACGAGTGTGCTTGATCGCCGGGGATGCCTGTTCGTCACCTGAGGCTCGCATGCCGGTTGGCTTGGATTGCTGAGTTGGGAATGCCGAGTGGGGATCGTCGAGGCATGGGCTGCTGCGGTGGGTTCGCCATGGAGCGGTGGCTGAGGGGGTGGCTGCAGGCCAAGGGGCTTCGAGGTAGCCCGAAGTTCAGCGCCCTGGTTCAGCGCCTTGGTTCAGCGCCCAAAGTCAGCGCACGAAGGTCAGCGCCCAAGCTTCAGCAGCTCGAAGATCAGCAGTTCGTCGCTCAGCAGGAGGAGAGCGCGGCGCCGGGCAGCAGGGTGATGTACTCCTGCATGCGGCGGCGGCCTTCGGCGTAGACGCCGCGGTACCAGATCGACGCATCAGGGCCATTGCGCCAGTTGCGAAGGGCAATCAAGGAGCGGTCGAATTGGCTGCTGGAGAGCTCCGGAGCTGCAAGCAGCTCATCGCGAGACGTCTCGAACAGGCTGAGAAGTTCAGCGCTGAGTTCGGTAAAGCCGTCTTGGCCTGTGCAGCGACCGCAAAAAAGCTCGCTGCTGCGGCGAGGCCTGGTCCCCGCCTCGCGCAATGTTTGCTCCAGAGGTCCGCTTGGCTCCCTGGGACAGAGGCTGCTGAGCAGGAAGGCCTGCCAGAGATCGGCAAAGCCCTCCACTTGCGGCCAAAGGCGTAGGCTGGCAAAGTCGAGGGCGAGGAGGACCAGGCGGCCACCGGGCTTCAGATTCTCCGCGGCCTCGGTGGCAAGGTCCAGTGCTGCCGGCGCGCCCAGTGCTGCCGGCGCGCCCGGTGCATCCGGCGCGCCCAGTGCATTCGGAGCGCCCGGTGCATTCGGAGAGCCCGGTGCACCCGATGAATTCGACGCATTGATCGAACCTGCAGTGACTGGGAAGAGTGCCAGGTCGAAATTACCGACGGCACCCGGGTTCGCTTGCCGGCTCAGGTGGATTTCCTGTCTCGGAAGAGCCCCTGCCAAGGCCTGCGCGAGTTTGTTGCTAGCCGGGGCTGAGTCCTGGGCATCGAGCAGAAGCACGCGTTCGCGCCGCTGTACGCGAAGCTCACGCAATGCTGGAGCCACCATGCCAGCGGCGAAGCAACTGTATGTCTCAGCAACACCCAGACCGTTCCTGAACATGTTGCGCACTAGCCGCCCTGTGGCCCGGAGTTGCTGGCCAGCTGCAAGATTCCTCAGATTCTTCCCGACCAAATCGCTGCTTGCAGAGCCTTGAATAGCCGATGGAAGTGATATGGGAACAATGTGGAGAGGCAGGAAGAGCCTGCTAGGCCTGCTCGTCCTCCCAGTTGCCCTCTCGCTGGCTTTTCTTGGTTATCGGGAGCTGCGCCTGCGGGAGATGAGCAGCTACGCGAATGAGCTCCTGATCGAGATGCAGACGCAGGATACTGCGCGTCCGATTCTGCATGGGGAACCGCAAGCTGGCGATGCCTGGGATGACTATCGCCGGGCGGTGGAGTCCATTGACGGGCCGGCGGAAGAAGGTTGGCGCGATTGGTTGCGGACCTACCAAGAGAAGGGGGCGGAGGAAGCTCAGCCCATGCGCGATGCTCTTGTTACAGAATACCGCGAGGCGATCTTCGCGATGCAGGCCGGCGCCCAGCGTGAGCGCGTGAGCATTCCAGTCGAATGGCAGCTTGGCCAGCAGGCGCCCATGCCGGGTCTACTGGAATACCGCAGTGTGGCCAATATCTCGGTCCTGCAGGCAGAGCAGTTCCTCGATGCGGGCGATAGCGGATTCGCCGTCGAACTGCTCCTCGACCTGATGCAGATGGGCGGGGACCACATGCGCACGCCGCGTGTCATCGACGAGATGATCGGGCAGGCCCTGCTCGGGATCGGCATCGAGGCCCTGCTCGAGGGTGGCCTGCTCGAAAGAGGCCTCCTCGATCGCTTGGCGGGACCTGAGTTGGCAATCCTCGAACGCGGACTACGGCGGCTTGACGAAGGCCTGCTCCCCCCGGGAAGGGGATTACAGGGGGAGATCATCCTCTTCGAACGCACGGTGACCGATCTCGGTCTCTCCGAGGAGTACGAAGTCGATCGCAGTTGGCGCAACGCATTCTCGACCCAGCTGATGATCGCTGAGGCCGCGGAGGAGCAGCGTGCGGATTGGGCGGCCTACCTTCAGGGCATGGACCAGCAATGGTCCGAGCGTTCCAAGCGACTGAAGGCGATCCAGAGGACGCGCCAGCGATCTCCGAATCCCCTGGGCAGAATGATCGCCATGAACCTGGAGGCCTACGAGAGTAGTTGGCGCCGGGTGATCGCCAGGCTGCGGATGCTGCGCATGGCGGTCGAGTATCGTCGCGGCCGCGACTTGATGCCCCTCGAGGACCCCTTCGGTGGGGACTTGGGATTCGAGTTGGTGGAGGGAGCCTTGGCGATCTGGACCAAGGGACGGGGCGAAGGGGCCGAGATTTGGAAGCGGGTGGAGATCGCCAGGCGGCCAGCGGCGCCGAGCGGGAGATAGGGGGAAGACATGGTCAAGAACATCATCATTGCTGTCCTTGTGCTGTTACTGGCAGATGTGGCCTGGATTGTCTACTCGAGTGATTCTGCCAAGGCGGAGCTGAGGGCTCGGGCGGATCGGTTGGAAGCATGGATGGACGGTCAGTATGAGCCGCGGCCGGTTCTCTGGGGGGAGGCCCAGGCGGGTAATGCTTGGCAGCTCTACGAGGAAGCGGTTGGGCTGGTGGATCCAAGCGTTGAGAAACGCTGGAAGCAAATCGTCTGGGAGATGGAGCCCGGTGAGGAGAGAGCGACCCTGCGCGACGCTCTGCTAGACCAACACGCTGAGGCCCTGGAGAAAATGAGCCTGGGAGCGCATCGCCAAGACGCGAGGCACTTGATCCGCTGGAAGGAGGGGCACTCTCAGAAGGTCGATCAAATCCCGAATCTTTACTGGTTCCGGTTCCTTTCAAACCTGGCGGTGCTGCAATCGGAGCGCTACCTGGACGAGGGAAAGCCCAGGCAGGCTGTGCATGTCTTGCTCGACGCCATGCAGTTCGGGAGGGACTTGCTCGAGAAGCCCAGAATGATCGATGAGCTGATCGGTGCAGCGCTCTTGAACATCCCGACCACAGGGGCGCTCATTCAGTTCGAGCAATTGGATCGATTCCCCGCGGCCGAGTTGCAGGAGCTCGCCGATGGAATGGCGATCTTGGATGCGGGCCTGCCCCGGCGCTCCCTTGGCTCGAGCGGTGACCTTCTGCTCTTTCATCGGTCGATCTTGCAGCAGTCGGATAGCTGGTGGTTTCAGGGTCAGGCCTGGCTTCATGGCTTCTCCGGCTGGAGCATGCTCGCCAGCCAAGTTGAGGAAGTCGAGTTTCTCGTGGAAGAACAGCTGAGCCTCAGTGAGGGTCCCTGGTCGGAGCAGCGTCGACGCTGCAATCAGTCCCTTGAGGATTTTCTCGAGTCTTCCAGTCAGGTGGCGATCGCCTGGGCACCCGCTCTTGGCAACGCCAGCAGTCGCCTCACGGCGATCAAGAATCTGCGACTGTCCCGAATGGCAGTCATGCTGCGGCTGGATGGTCAGGTGGAGCCGATCGCCGATCCCTTTGGTGATTTGCTCAGCTACGAGCAGCAAGGTGAGAAGCTGGTGATTCAGTCCTTGGGTCCCAAAGAAGACTCCAGTGAGAAGGACCGCATCGAGATCACCGTCAAGCCGGCGGCGCCGAGCGGCCGCTAGGGCGATTCGCCAGGCAGGGACTTCAGGCATACATGAGGCCAGGGGAAGATTTATCTTCCCCTGGGTGTATCCATTCCTCATCCCCAGCCGTCCATGGGCCAGAACGGCGGAGCATCCCGCTGCGTCGCGCGAGCCATGAGCGATTCAAAGAAGACCATCCCGAGCTTTTGTGAACTGGAGCAAGAGCTCCGCGAACCTCTGCGCGCCTATTTGACGCAGATGCTGGGCAACCCGGACAGTGCAGACGATCTACTGCAGGAGAGCCTGCTGCGAATCGCCCGTGGGCTGCCGAGCTTTGACGGTCGATCCAGTGCCAAGACCTGGGCCTTCCGCATCGCCACCAACTTGGCGACGGATCATTTCCGACGCCCGGAGAATCGTGGGCAGATGGTGGAGATGGAGGCGGCAGAGGAAGTTGAGGACCGACGCCTCGGTATCGAGTCCAAGCTGATCTTGGGGGAGATGAGTGCCTGCATCCGCAAGTGCATCGATAGCTTGCCTGAGGACTACCGTGCGGCTCTTGTGCTCCACGACATGGAGGGCATGACCGCTGCTCAATGTGCCGCGGTGATGAACTGCTCTTTGGCTACTGCGAAGATTCGCATTCACCGCGCGCGGCGCAGGATGAAGCGAATGATCGGTGCGGCCTGCGAGTTGTATCGCGGTCCGGATGATCATTTGCTCTGCGAGCGCAAGGTATGGGACGAGGAGAACTGGACAGATGCCGCAAGGCAGGTGCGCAAATGAGCAAGCAATCGAAGGCATCGGATCCGCGCGAGTTGCGCGAGCAAGTGCAGAAGGGTTACGCCGAAGTCGCCAAGGGCGGGAGCGGTTGCTGCAGCGGCAGCATCGACAAGCAGGAGCGCAGCGAGAGTCTTGGCTATAGCCGAGAAGATCTGGCCGCCCTACCGGCGGCTGCGAATCTTGGGGCGGGCTGCGGCAACCCAACAGCCGCTGCCGAGATCCAAGTGGGGGAGACCGTGCTCGATCTGGGTTCCGGCGCCGGCATCGACTGCTTCCTCGCTGCCAAGAAGGTGGGACCGAGGGGCAAGGTCATTGGCGTGGACATGACCGAGGCGATGCTGGCGAAGGCGCGTCAGAATGCCGAGCAGGTCGGCGCTGAGAACGTGGAATTTCGCCAGGGCATTATCGAGGAGTTGCCGGTGGAGAGCGGGACTGTGGATCTAATCCTCAGCAACTGTGTGATCAACCTCTCGCCGG
This sequence comes from Planctomycetota bacterium, assembly GCA_021776805.1. GTDB lineage: Bacteria > Planctomycetota > UBA1135 > UBA1135 > UBA2386 > JAJFFD01. The sequence continues at coordinate 25,802 of JAJFFD010000036.1, read as the reverse complement.
AGAAGGGCCGGGTCTTTGCCGAGGCTCACCGGGTGCTCAAGCCCGGCGGGCGCATGCTGATCTCGGACATCGTCCTGGAGAAGTTGCTACCCGAAGAGCTGACGGATGATCTGGGCGCGCACTTGGGTTGCCTGGCCGGCGCCACCCTGAAGGAGCATTACCTGCGTCTCGTCAAGGATGCCGGCTTTACGGGGGTGGAGGTTCTGTCGGAGATGCCCTTCGAAAGTGACGGTGATGGACCGAATGGGCTGGCGGACAAACTCTGCTGTGGCGCGGATGCCGATGATGTGCCCCGGGCGATCAGTCTGAAGTTGCGTGCCGTGAAGAGCCGCTGATTCCTGAGGACTCCTGGGGATATGCCGGAGGTGGACTTATCATCCGCCTCCCAATTCGAGACCCCCTGAGAGTCCAATGAAGCTGCTGCCAATCGCAATCTCCGCCCTGAGCCTCCTCGCCGCCTGCAGCAGTGAGGCTGCTGGCCCCAGGCCCCTGCGCGTGTCCTTCCTTCCCGATGCCAATCCCGATGAACTCCGCGAGAAGGGCGAGGTCTTCTCTGCCTGGTTGAGCGGAGAGATCGGCATCCCGGTCGAGGTCGTACCCGTCACCAACTACGCCGCCGGCGTGAGCGCCATCGTCTCCGGCGATCAGGATCTCACCTGGCTCGGTGGCGTGACCACGGTGCAGGCCATGCAACAGAGTGAGGGCAAGGTGCAGCCCCTGATCACCCGTGCCAGCGACTTGAAGTTCAAGAGCTACTTCATCGTCGGCGAAGGCGTCGAGGCGAAGACCGTCGCGGACTTGCAGGGCAAGAGCTTCACCTTCGGCTCGATCAACTCGACTTCGGGCTGCGTCATGCCACAGCACTTCATGGCCAGCGAGTTTGGCATCGCCAAGCCAGAGGAATTCTTCTCCTCCGTGGCCTACAGCGGAGCCCACGACAAGACTGCCGAGCAGGTAGCCAGCGGCGTTGTGGATGCGGGCGCGCTGAATTACAAGACCTACGACAGCATGCTTGCCGATGGTCGAATCGATGGCAAGAAGGCGCGCATTCTCTGGACCACTCCCGATTACGTTGACTACTCCTGGGCGCTGCGCGGCGATGTGGACGAGCGTCACGCTCCTGGCATCAGCGCGAAGATCAAGGCTGCCTTCCTGAGCTTGGATGCTAGCAAGCCTGAGCACGCCGCCATCCTCGCCTTGCAGGGTTGCAAGCAGTATGTGGCCGCCGAGGCCGCTTGGTGGGATGGGATCAAGGCCGTGCTCGAGTCGCGCGCTGCCAACTAGCGCATGTCGAAGCGACCGGAAGCCAGCCCTGCGGCGGTGCGTCTACGGGCTGCTTCCCTGGCCTTTGGCCAGCGGCAGATTCTCCAGGATCTGGACTTGGAGATTCCCAGTGGTCAGGCGGTTGCGCTCATCGGGCCCTCCGGGGTGGGCAAGACCAGCCTCTTGCGCGTGCTCACCGGCGCGCAGGCTCTGCAGGCTGGGAGCGCTGAGTTGCTCGGCGAGAATCCGCAGACTCTGAAGGGTGCCAAGCTGCGTGCCCTGCTCCTGCGAGTCGGTCATCTATACCAAAACGATGCCCTGGTTCCGGGCTTGCGGGCGGTGCACAACGTGCTTGTCGGTCGACTCGGTCGTTGGTCTCTGCTACGCAGCATCATCTCCCTGATCTGGCCGCGGGATGTCGAGTTGGCGAGAGCGGCGATGGCACGAGTCGGTCTCGAGGATCGGCTCGCGGCACCTATCAGCAATCTCTCCGGTGGTGAGCGCCAGCGCGTAGCACTCGCGCGCTTGCTGGTGCAGAATCCGGAACTCATCCTCGCAGATGAACCGGTAGCAGCCTTGGATCCCCGCTTGGCACGGGAAGTGATCGAACTCCTCGTAGGTCTGGCGAAGGAGGAGGGGCGCAGTTGCCTGGTCAGCTTGCACGACTGGGAAATCGTCGGACCCTACTTCGATCGGGTTATCGCCCTCAAGGACGGGCGATGGTTCTTCGATGGTCCCCCCGGCGACTTCCTCCCCGAGGCCCTGGCCGAGCTCTACGTGGATGAGAAAGCCAACGGCGGTCCGCGTGCCTGAGCACTCTGCCCTGGGCCGGAGATCACCTGCTGCGCTGCTCCTTGTCCTTTTTGCTGTCCTCATCTGGGCAGCCTGGGTCGGTGACTACGATCTCTCCATCTTCTTCGATTCGACCCAGCGATCTGCGGCTCTGGATCGACTGGGTAGTTTTCTCGCGGCCTTTGTGAGTCCAGAACTGAGCGGAGACTATCTCGCTCGCTGCCTCGAACTCGCTGGCGATACTCTGGCCATCGCCTGCCTGGGCACGGCCCTTGCTGTTCTTGGCGGGCTGGCCCTGGCTCTGCTGAGCAGTAGCAACGGTCTCCTCGGGGGTGTCCCTGGACGCTCCTCGGCTTGGATGCGAGTGCTGCGCGAATCATGCCGCCTGCTGCAGGACATCCTCCGCGGTGTCCCGGATTTCGCCTGGGCAGTGATCTTCATCCCGCTGGTGGGGCTCGGTCCGGCGGCTGGGATCCTGGCGATCTTCGTCAACGTGAGTGGCATTCTCGCCCGGGTGTATTCGGAACTCTTCGATGCCCTGCCCCCTTCGCGGCTGGAGCCTCTGCGCAGCGCGGGCATCGGCCGCCTGCCGGCGGTGCTCTACGGAGTTCTGCCCAATGTGCGCAGCCCCCTGCTTTCCTTCACTCTCCTGCGTTGGGAGTGCTCGGTTCGCAACGCGGCGGTGATCGGTGCGGTGGGTGGCGGTGGTTTGGGCAGCGAGATCATTCACCGCCTCGGCTACGGCGAGTACGGCAAGGTGATGACCGTCATGGTCTTCTTGCTGCTTCTGACCCTGGGCAGTGATCAGATCAGCCGGCTCGTGCGTACTGCCTTCGGCGAAGCTGATGAGAGAGCTGCATCATGGGGGCTGATCGAAGCGCGGCGCCGCGTGCTTCGCCTTGCCGCTTGCATCGTCTTTGCCCTGGGCCTCTCCCTGCTCTGGGTCCTGCCGAGCCTCGGTAGTGGACACAGAACCGGGCTATGGGAGCGACTTGGCGAGGCACAGCGCATCTTTGGAGACCTGCTCTCACCGGACCTGGGGTACCTGGGGCAGGGCCTCGCCGCGAGTGGCGTCACTCTGTCCATGGCGATTATCGCCACCTTCCTGGCGACTCTTGCGGCTGCCTTTCTCGCTGCGCCGGCCTCGCGAATTCTGGGGCATTCGGCCTGGCTGGGAACTGCTCTGCGTTTTGCGGCCACGGTCTCCCGCACCATTCCCGAAGTCTTCTGGGCGCTGCTGCTGGTGAGCTTTCTCCGCCACGGCAGCTTGCCAGGAATGCTGGCCCTGGCTCTGCACTCGGGAGGCTTGCTTCTCCGCCTCTTCGCCGAAAGTGCGGATGCCATTCCCTCACGGCAGCTCGACGCGGTGCGCGATGCTTCTGCCTCCCGGGCCAAGACCTTCGTCTATGCGGTGCTGCCGCGGGTGGCGCCGCATTGGATCGCTAATGCCTTCTTCCAGCTCGAGTCGAACTTGCGGACCAGCATCGTGCTCGGGATCGTCGGTGCCGCTGGCCTGGGCTTTCAGTTCAAGTACGCCTTCGAGTGGTTCCGTTTCCGCGAGGCCGGTACGTATCTGATACTGATGGTGGGCTTCGCCTTCCTGCTCGATCGTTTATCCCGCTCCCTGGGTTTTGCTCGGGCGCGGCTGGGCTAATCTGGGGCAGCTCCCAGGAGGATCCGTTATGCGCAGCTGCCATCTTGCCCTCTCTCTTTGCATTGCAAGTTCTTCTCTGCTTGCTCAGAACCCGGAAGGAACCTTCGGTTCCTTCGCGTGGCGCAACATCGGTCCGGCCAACATGGGCGGTCGCATCGTCGACATCGAAGCGGTGGAGAAGGATTGGCGAAAGGTCTTCCTCGCGCATGCCTCCGGCGGTGTCTTCAAGTCTGAGAATGCCGGTGCATCCTGGCAGCCGATCTTTGACCGCTATCCAGTTTCCTCCATCGGCGACATCGCTCTCTTCCAGCCGAACCCGGAGATCATCTGGGTGGGGACCGGCGAGGCCAACAACCGCAATAGCGTCAGTTGGGGTAATGGCATCTACAAGTCGATGGACGGTGGCGAGAACTTTGTCCACATGGGCCTCGAGGACACGCACCAGATCGCCCGCGTGATCACGCATCCACGAGATCCGGACATCGCCTATGTGGCGGCCATCGGCCATCTCTGGGGCTACTCCGGAGATCGCGGCCTTTTCAAGACCGAGGACGGTGGTGCGACTTGGCAGAAGCTCGCTGGGGGCCTGCCTGCAGATGGCAAGACCGGTGCGACGGATCTTCTGATGGACCCTCGCGACCCAGAGACTCTCTACTGCGCCTTCTACCAGCGGCTGCGGCAGCCTTGGGTCTTCCACTCCGGCGGTCCGGAGGGTGGCATTTTCAAGTCGAGCAATGGCGGAAGGACTTGGCAGAAGCTGAGCGCTGGTTTGCCAGCTGGCGACACGGGTCGCATCGGTTTGGCGATCTACCGCTCGGATCCACGCATTCTCATGGCGATCATCGAGGCAGAGCAGACCGGTGATTTGAGCCAACCCGGCTCGGGCATCTATCGCTCGGAGGATGCTGGGGAGAGCTGGACCTACGTCAACACCTACAACAACCGTCCCTTTTACTACAGCCAGATACGCATCAATCCACTGAATGACCAGCGGGTGTACGTCCTCACTACCCGCTACATGGTTTCTGATGATGGCGGCAAGACCCTGCGCAATGGCTCGGCGGATGAGGAGATCCACGGCGATTTTCACGCCCTTTGGAACGACCCGCATAACGCGGATCGCTACTACATCGGCCAGGACAAGGGCGCCTTCCTCACCCAGGACCATGGTGAGCACTTTCAGATGTTCGACAACCTGGCCATCGGTCAGTACTACCGCATCGGCGTCGATATGCGCGAGCCGTACTACGTCTACGGTGGCCTACAGGACAACGGCAGCTGGGCAGGGCCGAGCTTCTCCCGTGATGTTCGCGGCATCCTCAACGACAGCAATTGGAAGCTGCATTGGGGCGACGGCATGTTCGTGCAGATCGACCCTGCAGACTGGCGCAAGGTGTACACGGAGGCGGAGGGCGGGAGCTTTCGTCAGTACGACCCGCTGACCCGTCGCTCCCAGAGTTCGCGACCGAGCCCGGCTAACATCAGCAATCTTGCCGAGTACTATCCCCAGGCCCTTCCTGCGGAGAATGCGGCGGGAGGTCGGGGTCAGGGTCGAGGTCGCGCTGGCCGAGGGCAGAGGCTCTTCCGCTTCAATTGGACGGCGCCCCTGGTGATGTCTCCGCAGGATTCGCGCAGCCTGTACTTGGCTGGCAATCATGTCTTCAAGACCAGCGATGAGGGGAAGACATGGAAGATCATCAGCCCGGACTTGAGCACGCAGGACTCGGGCAAGCACTCGCCTCGGCAGACCAGCCTGACCCGGGATCTCACCGGCGCGGAGACGCACTGCAGCATCACGACCCTGTCTCCGTCCAGCATCGACCCACAGGTGATCTGGGTCGGCACGGACGATGGTCGAGTGCATGTGACCCGTGATGGCGGTGCCGCATGGCTTGACGTGCGCGCTGCCGTGCCGGATGTGCCCGAGGGCATCTGGGTGAGTCGACTCGAGGCCTCGCATTTTGTATCGAGCCGTGCCTACCTGACCTTCGATGGTCACCGCAGTGACCGCTTCGAGCCTTGGGTCTTTCGCACGGAAGACTTCGGTCAAAGCTGGCAGAACATCGGCAGCTCCTTGCCGGCTGGTGAAGTGCTGCGGGTCGTGCGTGAAGATCTGCGAAATCCTGAGCTGCTCTTCCTCGGTTCCGAATTCGGTATCTTCGCTTCCCTCGACCGAGGTGCGAGTTGGCAGCGCTTCATGACCGGCTTACCTACGGTTCCGGTCTACGATCTTGTCATCCATCCCCGCGATAATGATCTGATCGCTGGGACCCACGGCCGCAGCATCTGGATTGCGGACGATATCTCGCCCCTACAGCAACTCGACGCGCAGGTCAGGGCAAGCGCAGTACATCTCTTCGATCAACGCCCCGCGGTTCTCTGGGAGAACCGTAGCCGCGGCGGCCAGCGGGGGCATTTCTGGTTTGCTGGAGAGAATCCGCCAAGCCTGCGCCCGAGTTCGAGTCTGGCACGGGCACGCTTTGCCAATTCAGCGATGATCAGCTACTGGCGAATGCCTGGCAACGACTCGCCGCTCAGCCTGGAGATCTCGAGCATGGATGGAAGCAAGACGCGCCTGGTCAGTCTCGAGAGTGCAGCGGGAGTCGGGCGCTATCTCTGGGATCTTCGCTTCGACCCGCCGGCGATGACTGAGGAGCAAGTAGCAACGACCTTGCGCAGTCTCGAGCGTGCCATGGATGGCCTCGATTCCGAAGCCGCGCAGCGGCTCGCAAGTTCTCTCGAAGATCTCCGTGGGGCGGAGACCGAAGCCGAGCGCCGTCAGATCCTGCAATCCATGCGGGACATTCCAGGCATGCGTGGTCGCCTTGGGCGCTTGCCGCGCGGGCCTGTGGCCGGGCCAGGAAGTTACCGACTGACTCTAAGATCTGGAGATGAGGTTTCGCGCCGGACTATCGAACTGCGTCCCGACCCCATTCTGATGGGGCGGGGAAGGTAGAAGAACGATGAAGAACAGCATGTCCCTCGTCAGAATCTCTCTGCTTGCGACGCTGGCCTTGCCAGGGAGCCAGGCGGCGGCTCAGTTCAGCGCCTTCGAACAGGCCATCGCCGATTTCGATGCGGAGGTCGCTGCAGGTGTCGCCAAGGATGCCTCTGGCTTCCTGTCGCTGGCAGTCTTCGTCGGAGAGGACATCGTTTGGCGCAAGGGTTATGGCTGGGCGGACATCGAAGAGCGCCGGCCGGGAACTGCCGAAACCATTGGTCGCATTGGTTCCATTTCCAAGTCGGTGACTGCGATCTTGATGATGCAGCTTGTGGAGCGCGGTGTTTTGCAGATCGACACAGCTGTTGCCGAGGCCTTTCCTCCTATCCTGCAACTGGCCGACCCGCCCGCGGACATGGATCCGATCACTTACCGCATGCTCGCCAGCCACACCGCGGGTTTGGTTCGTGAGCCCGATCTTCGCAATGCCGCCGTTGGTCCACTCTATGGATGGGAAAAGAAGGTTCTCGAATCCATTCCTCAGACGGGCTTCAAGACTTCGCCGCGTAGCGAGTATTCATACTCAAACATCGGCTTTGGCATCCTCGGGCTGGCCTGTGCCCATGCGGCTGAGCAAGACTTCATGATCATGGTCGAAGAGCAGATCTTCGAACCATTGGCCATGAGAAGTTCTAGCTTCATGGTCAAGAAACCCGAGCAGATCGGACGCCTGGCGGTGGGTTATGCGAAGAATCGTCGGACCGGGGAGGTATCCGCCGAGCGCGCAAGCCGTGAACACTTTGGCCGTGGCTACAAGGTCCCTAATGGCGGTATCTACTCTACAGTCAGCGATCTGGCGCGTCTGGCAGCGGCGATGATGGGGCAGGGGCCGGTACAGATTCTGACCGAGGCGAGTCGCCGAGAGATCCTCACCCCGCAGTTGCCTGCTCAGGAGTATGGGCTGGGATTCAGCCTTTCGCCTGGAGAAGAGAGATACATCGTCGGGCATGGTGGCTCGGTAGCCGGGTACAACGCCTACCTGAGCTTCGATCTACAGACGGGCATCGGTGTCGCCCTGCTGAGAACCACCGCCTACAACCCGCCGACGGGCCGCTTGCTCAGCAAACTTCTGCAGGCGAATTAGGCGAGCTCAATCCATGTAGGGGTCGACGCGGCCCGTTGGAGGCAGGTTCTTTGCCTCGGCCGGCTGCTCAGGATCCACATCCATGACCGGCATGCCGGGCATGGGCATCTGCGGCATCTGGGGAGTCTGCATGTCTGGCTGGGCATAGTCAGGGTTAGCAACTCCCTGGGGACTGTAGCTCGACTGTCCGTAGTTCTGCTGGGCCTCACGAACGTAGCTCAGATCAATCTGATCGTCTTCGCGCAGGAATATCGTCAAGCCGAGCATGCCCAGGCTGCCGAACATGCCGAGAATTGCACCGAAGCCGAGACGAGTACTTTCGCTGTTGGCTCCGGCGACGAAAAGCACCGTCCCCAGGTGCAGGGTGCAGAAGACTGCCAGTCCGATGCTCAGCTTGCGCGGAGCATCCCAGTTACCGGTGGCGCGTCCGGCGGTGGTCAGGGCCACCAAGATCGCCGCAATTGGAACCAGCCAGTTTGGCAGCGTGATCCCGAAGAGCGTCACTTCGCCACGCCAGCCATTGATGGTGAAGAACTGATCCATGAAGGCCTTGGCTTCTTTGAAGTCAGCAGAGAACTCGGTTGGAATCGTGGTCTTGAAGCTCAGCCATGGCAGAAAGGAGCCGAGCAGCACAAATCCAGAGGCAACGAAGAGGGCTATTAGCAGGATCTTGTTCAAAGTAACTCCCGTATGGGAGCTGCTTCGTCGCCTGCATGGAGCCTGCTTGAGAAGAGGACTTGTCCAAGAATGCCGCAGTGTGGCGAGCCCTGCGACAAGGTCCCTTGCGAAGGGATCTATGTGTTCTTCACCGTAGCTTGGGCTCGCTGAGCACAGCGAACATGACGCCGATCCCTTGAAAAAAGTCAGCCAGGCGCAGGTTCTCGTTGGGGCTGTGCTGATTGTTGTCCGGGTTGACGGTCGGGACGCCAACCGCCGGAACGCCCAAGGTGGCGACAAAGGGTGAAATGGGGATGGAACCACCGGAAGTGCGGATGCGAATCGCTTCCTCGCCGTGCATGCGGATCATGGCCTGACTCAACCATTGCCCTGGGACGGAATCAAAATCGGTTCGGAAGGCGCCGTAGGAGATCGTGGACTTGAAACTCGCTAGCTTGGGGTAGCGGCTGCGCTCCTCCTTGCTGGGTTCACCCTCGACAAGGTGATAGCCCAGGCCCTCGACATGTTTGCGGATCAGGTCATGCAGGCGTTCTGCATCGCTTTCGATGACCAGGCGCACATCGATCTCGGCGGTGGCCGTGGCCGGGATGATCGTGCGCGATTCGTCGCCCACCCAGCCAGCTGAGAGGCCGCGGATGTTGAGAGAAGGGTACTGCACCGCTTCCTGCAGGTTCTCGCCCACATGATCGCGGCTGGCGATGCCCATCTGAGCTTGAATCGCCGCTTCGTCGTCTGGAACAGTTGCCAGTACGGCCTTCGTTGCCGCGTCCAGATCGACCCCTTCGTAGAAGCCAGGGATAGTGACCCGTCCGGCATCGTCCTTCATGGATGCGAGGATCTCACAGAGACGCAGGGCCGGATTGGGGAGGAAGTTGCCGTAGTGTCCACTGTGCTGTGCGAAGCGCGGACCGTAGGTCGTTAGAGTGATGGTCGAGATACCTCGCGCGCCAAACTTGAGAGTGGGCTTGCCTGAAACATGTGGAGGTCCGTCGAAGATCACCAGCATGTCCGCGGCAAGCAGATCGCGATTGGTCAGCAGTGCCGCGGGCAGATTGGGTGAACTCATCTCCTCCTCTGTATCGACGATGATCTTGAGGTTGTATTCGGGCTCGAGACCGACGCGATCCAGGATGTCGATGGCGCTCAGGAATTGGGCGATAGGCCCCTTCGAATCGGCGGCGGAACGGGCGAAGATCCGCCACTCAGGATCGATCTCTCCTTCGAGCCGAGTCCATGGAATGATCTGCCAGTCCCCGGAATCGCCGCGTTCCTTCAGGACGGGTTGCCAGGGGCTATCCTGATGCCACTCGCTTGGGTCCACTGGTTGACCGTCCGCCTGCAGGTAGATCAGGAGAGTCTCGCTCGCAGCGGAGAATTCGCGCGTTGCCAGCAGCAGTGGACTGCCCTTGGTCTCGATGCGCTGGCTTGCGAAGCCCCGGTCCGCGAAGCTCTTCTCCAACCAGGCTAGGAGAAGGAGGATGTCCGCCGGATAGTGGGCGTCGTTGGGCAGGGTCAGGAGTTCGCGATAGAGCTCGAGGGCCTCCTTTCGACCGGCATCCACGAGTTCGAGGATGCGCTCGCGCTGCGGTGCCTGGGCGTTCAGAGCTTGTGAATCGAGAGCGGCAGAGAGAACAAGGAGGAGAATGCTGGCGGAAAACTGGCGCATGCCAAGAGGCTAGGGCATATCTCAGTCCCAGGCAGCAATCAGAAGGTGTACTGGCTCTGTAGGTAGACGAAGTCGATGTCGTCGTCTGCCCCCGAGTCCCTGATGAAGTCGCCGGCGAAGAAGTGGCTGTAGCCCAGCAGAGCCGATAGGTGGCGATCGAAGGCGTACTTGATGGTGAAATCGAGTTCGACACCCACGTAGCGGTCCGAACTTGCGGCACCAGGACGCAGGACTCCGCCGCCCGCGTTGTAGACCGCGTCATTCGTGCTCTGCCGCCAGAAGACATGGCCGGCAGCTCCAACCGTCATCCGTTCCATGGGACTCGCGGTTGTGCCCGCGGAGAGGTCGATGATGTTCTGGCGCCCGATGGCATCGATGTAGCCGAGGAAGGCGTGCCCCAGTGGGAAGAGCTGGTTGAAGGTCTGCACTTCGCCGCCGGCCTTGTTGTCACCACTGGTATAGTCGAAGCCGAGGAAGGCACGGGGATCCCAGTCGCAGTCGAAGCGATAACCAAACTGAGAGGCAAACATGTAGGCGCTTACGTCGTCCTTCCCGACGCGTCCGAATTGGTAGGTGGCTTCCACGTCGTAGTCGAATGCACCTTCTCCGCCAAAAATGCGCGTGCCGATGGAATGCCGCTCTTCCCGGCCGGAGGTGGCGTTGAAGGTCGGCGTGCGGCGATCGATTCCCAGGTAGTAGAGGTCGGCGCCAAGGTTCTCGCTGACTTGTCCGCTGCTGTAGACACCCCAGAACTCGCTGGTCGAGTCACTGCTATTGAACTCGTACTTGTCCGTGGCGGCGAACTGGGTCCAGAAGCCGGTGGTTGTCCAGCTACCGGATTGGTAGATGCCGGCGGCACCATCCCAACGGCGCATGGTATTGGACCAGGGCAGGGGGCTGACCAGCCGTTGCTTGCCGAAAAGCAGGGCCATGCGCCCGCCGCGCAGAGTGAGCATGCCTTCCTCGCTGTCCATGACCTTCAGGTCGGCGAAGGCCTGCTCCAGAGCCGCTGAGTCGATGTCCAGAGCCCGGTTACCACCGGGCAGGTCGCGGTCTGTTGCCAGTGCCGACTTGCCCTCAACGAAGACGCGGAAGTTCTCGCCAAAATGCGCATCTGCGTGCACGGCCAGGCGCCAGAGACCAAAAACCTGATCGTTGTCCGGGCCGCCGCCAAATCCGAAGTCGGACCATCCCTCGCCTCGAACTCGCATGTGCCCGCCAAAGCTGACCCAAAAATCTCCCTCTTCGTTCAGGGCCATGTACTTGATCGGGTCCCAGATCTCCTCGTCCTCGACCCCTTCTCCCTGCTCTTCGCGGGCTCGGCCGAACTTCGACCAGTCCTCTTTGAAGCGCAGGAATTGGAACTTGGGACGCTCCAGCTTCGGAGGGGGCTGGGTAGCAGCGCCTTCCTGGGCGACTAAGCTGCCAGTGGACGCGGCCAGGATGGCGAGCACACAAATCAGTCCCTGGGTTCGATGCATGGCTGGGTCTCCAACTGGGGTCAGTGTCTGCGGTGAGACGCTTTTGTCGGCGGGGGTTTACCCCTCGCCGATGAACCGATCATCCTGCGTTGAATTGCACATTTCACCAATGGGCTTCCCTGATCCAGGCCTCTGGTCGGGCCTGCGAGGGGCAGAGAAGGCGTGACAGGGTTCTTGGGCCGGCTATCCTCCAGACCTGTAACCCCGAGCCAGGCAAGAGGCCAGTGAACAAGGACAGCTCAGTCGACTCTCAGGACCTGCCCAAGTGGCTCTGGCTCTGGTTCCCGCCCTTGATCTTCATCCCGCACGCGATCACGCGCTCGATGGATCAGGAGACTCACGGCTACTGGATGAAGGGTGAGACCAGTTTCATCGAGCTGGGGACCTTCAGTTTCCTCGTCATCGCCGTGCTCTTCGGCATCTGCATCCTCATTTCGCGGGCGAGGGTTCGCGAGTGGTACTTCAAGCCCTGGGTGCTCATGCTCTGCCTAGGATGCGTCTACTTCGCTGGGGAGGAAGTGAGCTGGGGGCATCACTGGGGTTTTCATCCCTTTGGCGAAGAGGTCACCCAGAGCTTGATCGCGGGCAATGATCAGGATGAGCCCAATCTGCACAATCAGGGGGGCCTGATCGGCAGCTTGCTCGATCAATGGCCTCGAGCCATGCTGAGCCTGGCAGCTCTCGTCGGCGGTATCCTCGTGCCCCTGCTCTCGCGCTATCGGCGCCGGATCCGCTGGCCGAACGATTGGATCTGGCCAACGATGGTCTGCCTGCCGACGTCCTTGTTCGCGGTCACGGTGACGGTTCCGAGCAAGGTCAAGGACGCCATCGTCGGCGAAGAACACAGTTTTGGCGGTTGGGGGGAGACCAAGGAATACCTTCTCGCCTTCTTCCTCATGCTCTACTGCTGCTCACTCTTCTTCCGTTTGCGTCGGGGAGTCATCGCTGACCAGGTAGGAGGCACTGGTACGGCGGGGAACCTGAGGGACATGGATAGCGCCGGGCCTGGATTCTCCAGGGGCTCCGGGGATCAGCAGTTCTCCAGGAGTCAGGCAGGCTCTTAGCGCCGTTATCATGAGCCGGCGCTTGCCGATCGCTGGGATCTGCATCCTCTTGGCGATGTTCTCGAGTTCGGCGCTTGGACAGGAAGAGCAGGGCCTTCGCTTCGACGCCGGTCTGGAGTCGGGCTTGCGATTGTCCACCAACGAGTATCCGCAGCTCCTCCATATCGGTGGTCTCGCCGTCTTGGATTTCCTGTCCTATGACTCGCGAAACAGCCGCGATTCCGGACCGCGCATCGACCGTGCTGTGATTCGTGCGGATGGCAGCCTCGCTGACTTTGACTGGCGAGTGGCGCCCGATCTCAAAGGGATCGATAGCAACAATGGTCTGGACGAGGCCTGGTTGGCCTACAGCTCGGATCCGCGATTCCGCGCACGCTTCGGTTGGCAGAGAATCCCTATGACCATCGAGAGCGCTACCCGACTCGAGGATCTCGCCTTCGCCGGTTATGCCTTTCCGAGCTATCTGGATGGGCGCCGGGATTGGGCGGCTCGCTTCGATGGAGAGTTCAGCAATGGTCTCTTCAGCTACGACTTGGCAGCGAGCCTCGGGGATGGCTCGACCTTGCTAGGCGACCGGGTTGGGGGCAATCAACTCTCGGCGCGTGGGACAGTCTTTCCTTTTCGGACCGCGCATGGCGAGGAAGGAACCCTGCTCGGCGGACTCTTCTTCGCCGGTGCACTGGTCTACACCTACGACTATGAGGGGCCGTTGCGCATTCCCAACGCCTTCCGGAATCAACTCTTCAAAGTGTCTCGCTTCGAGGCTGACAGTAGTAGTTTCTGGCATCTCGGATATGGCTGGGACTTGGGTCCGCTGCGCTTGCGGCACGAGTTCATGAAGGGTGGCTATCGCAACATCGACAGCCCTGCGGGAGATGTGTCCTTGCCGCGCCAGACCTCAGCCTGGAGTGCTGCCGCGTCCTGGATGATCAGCGGTGAGACCTACGATAGCCGACCCTTCAGAAGCGAGGGGCAGAGCCCGCGTGCTGCGCCTCAGCGACCATTCTTTGCAGGAGATGGCAGGGGGCCGGGGGCATGGGAGCTGGCAATTCGCTACTCCAACGGCGATATCGATCGAGACTTCTTCCTGCTGGGATTCACTGACTTCATGACCTCCAGCCAGGAGTTTCGTGCCTTCGACGCCTCGCTCAATTGGTATCCGGCGCAGAACATGAAGGTGGCCTTGCAGTTCATCCGGACGATCGCCGACCAGTTTCCGAATACCTTCGACTCGCACGGTCGGGATACTTCCCTATCACTGCGGCTTCAGTACAGCTTCTAGTGCTGCTTGCCTAGCTTCCCTGGATCGGGAACTCGGCGAGAAAGGCGAGCATGCCTTCGCGATCGAAGCCCTCCTCAGGACCTGACAGGATGATCTTGATCTCTTCTCCGGAGCGGTTCATGACCACCGCTTCCATCTGTAGGAGTTCGTCCCCTTCATCGGAGGTGACCATGTCCTTTTCGAAGACGACCTCTTGACCGGATACGAGGAGGGTCTCGCTCGCCAGTTTGACCGTCTCCGCATTGATCTGCTCACCAGTGATCTTGATTTCGCGTCTGGCTCTGTCTGAGTCATTCCAGTCGGTCGGGCTCACGGTGATGATGTTCCCGTCCAGCTTGCGGTACATGACGAATCGGATACCCCACATGTCGACGGCTTGAGCTTCATAGCCTGCAGGAGCTTTGAAGCCCGGTGCGAGCATCTCACCAATCTCTGCAACCTTTGCCGGGTCGCTGGGGAACCACTCGCCAAATTTCATGTAGCCGTAGCCGCCGAGGGCGAGAACCAGCACGGCGACGATGCATCCGCAGCCGGTAAGAACCTTTCCCGTTGTCGACATGCCTTGCTTCGGCTCGGTCTCTTGCATTCCCGCGTTCATATGAATTCTCCTCGTCTCGGGTCAAGATCCTAAGCGATCGCCCAGTCTGCTGAGTAGGGCTGTCTTGCCTTCCGCTCCGCGCTTGGAGCGATCTTGCATACGGGTTAGCCGGCGATAGAGACTGCCGCCATGCAAACCCCAGTCAACAATCTGCTTGAGCAGATCTTGCTCCTGATACTCAGCGGCGAAGAGGTCGATGGCAGTATCGATCTGCTCGCCGAAGCCACGGCGGAAGGAGCGCAGGTAGCCTGAGGTTTCTCGGGCCAGGGCTTCGAGCATCCGGTAATTGGGTAGGAAGGCGCCCTCGAGATCGATGGTGACCTGACGCCCGTCGAAGAGCAGCACGTGATTACAGGTGCCATGCTTTTGCAGCAGTCGCCGCTCGCCAGTGGCGAAGGCCTTGGCGTGACGCCGGCTGAGGCTGTGCACCAGTCGCAGCAGCTCCCTCTTCTTCTCCGCTGGGTCTACTGTGGCATCCGCGAAGAACTCGCTGAGGGTGGGGCCAGGGCAGTACTCGAGCCAGAGTCCGGGCGGCTCGATGCCCTCGGGCAGGGCTCTGTCAAAGACACGGCAAACATCGAAGCCAGCTGCGGTCCAGATCGCGAGATTGTCGCGTTCGGATTGGAAGCGCCCTGCCGCCGATCCCGGGCTTCGGCGATGCACGTAGTGGGCGAAGCGCTGCTCCAATCGCTCCTGCAGGGGGTGCCAGCGTGAGCGATAGAGCTTCAGGAGGTAGGTCGCCTCGTCTTCGACGACCTTGTACATGATGTTGCCACGCCCCTCGGCATCTTGGCCCATCACGAGTTCCATTCTTCTGACTAGGCCCCTGCGAGAGACTGGAGGAGTTTCTTGGCAACCGCGTACTTGCTGGTCGGCTTGCGGGAGCGCTTGCGGTTGCTGTCGATCACCCGCGCGGCTCGATAGAAGGGGTTGTGGTGCGCGTGAAAGTAGTCGTGAGCCAGTTGGATCCGGTCCCGCACCGGATAGCCATTGACAGTCTCGTCGATGAATCTCTGGCGGAGATCCTCAGGCAGCATGCGATGCAGGTTCCAGACGTATTGGACGATTTCATGGCCGACGTAGTCTTCGACCTTGGCCGCGGAGCGATAGACCATCTCGAAGTCGAGCCAGAGGTATCCGCCGCTTTCGGGCAACATCACGTGGCCAAGATCACCGTTCTCGTGGAGTAGCTTGGGCTCCCGTTCGGCGATGGCGACATCGTGACGTCGGCTCCATTCCGGGAGCCAGTCTCGATAGCGAGCGAAGCGCTCATCCACCGGAACCTCCGCGTTCAGCATGTAGTTGTCCAGGGTGGGAGCGTCCACGTATTCGAGGAGCAGATATCCCCCAGGCACGCAGCTGGGCGCTCGCACTTCCACGTCGTAGACCTCGAAGGTGCGAAAGCCATGCTTTTGCCAGAGAGCGAGGCACTCGCGTTCGATGCGGCAGCGAGTCTTCGGCATGTATGAGGTCTGCCCGTAAAGCACGACGTTGCTGAAGCTCTTGCGGATACGTCCCCAGGTGCCGCGGCTACCGTAGTAGACCTTCAGAACAGCGACTCCATCCCGGTAGGGGACCTTGTACAAGAAGTTGCCGTTCTTGAGCATGAGGTAGGGCTGCAGATCGGCGAACTCGAGGACTTCTTTGGGCATCGCTGCTAGTCGGCTGGATTGAAAGCAGCGGGGGAGTCTAGCCTCCTCGGCAGTCGACTTCTTCCCCTTCGTTGCTGAGGCCGACTAGTAGTCCGGCGACGTCGGATCCCAGATGAGCTCGAAGTCCGGGTTCTCCCCTTCTCCGTAGGCGCCATGCATGACGAAGCCGGCATCGCAGCGGATCCCCTGGACAAAGCCGATGAAAGGCCCGAGGGGGATAGTGAGTGGCAGCAGGAGCGCCTTGGTCCAGAGCATCCCTTCCGTGTGCTTCCAATAGGAACTTGGGCCGGTGACTGGACCGGACACGGTTCCCAGCACCGTGGCGCAACCGCTCGAGAGCATGAGGCCGGAGAGCAGGAGGCTCATGAGGGCGAGTCTGGGGAGGTTCCGAGGACTGCGAGGGCTGTGGATCCGAGGCATGGCTGAGGGGATGGTGCGGGGGGCTGCGAGGACTCAGGATTCTACGTTGAGCTTCCCAGCTGCGAGAGCGGCAGCCAGAAAAACGGCAGTCATACTCAATTGGGACCAGCCCTCGGGAGATGGTTGCCGCCTGCGAGAAGACTAAGTTCGGGTCAAGCGGTAGATGAGCACCGCGGCTCGCTTGCTCTGCAGGGCCAGAGTCGAGAGTTCGATCCACTCGTCGACGGTATGGTCGTTGCCGCCGCCGGTACCCAGGCCATCGATGGCCATGTCCACCAGGCCGGCAGTAAAGGAGACGTCTGCCGCGCCGGCTTTGCGCGGATCCACCTTACTGACCGGCCCGAAGCCCAGGTCCCGACTTACCTGGTCGAAGATCTCGAGCAACTTCAGGTTGCCGTCGCTAGGCGCGAGCGGGGGGTAGCCTTCATCGAAGACGATCTTGGCAGAAGTGCCCGGCAAGCTCTTCGCGGTGATCGAGCTCATCTTCTCTCGGGTCGCATCCAGCTGTGGAATGCTGATGCAACGCAGGTCACCGGTGACCGTCGCTAGCTGGGCCACCACGTTGGTCTTGCCAGAGGCGCTACCGGTTTCCTTGAAGGCATCGAAGTCCACCGCCGTCCCGCCGAGCATCATCCCCGGATTGAAGGTCAGCAGGGCCTCGCCGGCGAGCTCCTCATAGAAGCCGTTGAGAATCCGTGCGGTTTCATAGATTGCACCGGCACCGATCTCTGGTTGGAAGATCTGCGAAGAATGCGCGGGGGTTCCTGCCACATCCAGGCGCCATCCGGTGGAGCCTCGCCTGGCGATGACCGCCGTGCGCGTATCGCTGTCTCCGTTTTCGAAGGCCAGTGCGATGTCCGCTTCCTCAGCGGCTTCGTAGAGGACCTTGCGCGCGAGGGCGAGTGGCCTGCCGCTGCGCTCCTCGTCGCCGGTCATGATGACGGTGATGTTGAGATCTTCGAGAATGCCTACCTCGCGCAGAGCGCGCAGGGCTTCGACGATGACCACGTCGCCGCCCTTCATGTCGACAACGCCCGGTCCGCGCGCATTGCCCTTGCCATCTCGCTCGAAGCGCTGAAATGGACTGTCCAGTTCGAAGACCGTGTCCAGATGTCCGATGAGCAGAAGATGGGTGCCCTGGCCTCTCTGTCGCGCGACCAGGTGGCCAGCGCGTTCGAAGGGGGCGCCGTCGATCCACTCGGTTGTCATGCCCAGCTTGTCAAACTCAGCGCGGAGCATGTCGCCGACCTTGCGAACTCCAGGGAAGTTCATGCTGCCGCTGTTCACGTTGACCAACTCTTCGAGGAACTCGAGCGCCGTGTCAGCACGCGCCTCGATCGATGCCACCATGCGCGCCTCGATCTCAGCGCTGGCGTCCTGAGCGGAGAGGCAGGAGCTGGCGACAAGGGGAAGGACGCAGGCGATTCGTTCGAGCATCTTGATCATGGTGAAGCCTCGATCTCAATCAGGGGTTGATCTTCTCCATGACCATGATTGTCCGCAGGTCTTGGGTCGCGTGCCGCACCAGGTCATCGAAAGCCGAGTACTCTTCCGCGGGCACAAGGTCCTTGCGTAGTCCGAGGCGACGCTCCACCAGCAGAACTCCGTCAGGGCGGATCGCGTAGCTGCTGCTATAGCTACCGAGCTCGTTCTCGATGGAGCTCTCGCTTGGCAACTTGTCAAAGCTGTAGCCCGGGGCCGCGGTGATCTCATGGCGCCAGCTGACTTCGACGGCGCGTCCCACCAGGGCGAAGCGCCGCTCCCGCCCTGACATGAATTCTTGCAGGCGATTGGCGGTGACCAGGTCGAGGCCGCTCGGTGTGGCGAGAAAGACCTGCTCCTGCATGTTCAGTGCTGCCGGGCTCGCCCAGTTGCCCTCCATCACGAAGGGGGTGTCCAGGTCCATGGGGTCGGTGGTTTGGAAGACCTCGGCACCACCTCCCGGACTGGCCATGAGAATGTTGTCCGCCTGGATGACCATATGATCTTCGGCGATCTGTGCTCGTGTCGTTCCAGCGACACGGCCCATCACCTCGATTCGGCTGCTCCCCTCGATATCGCCAGCTGAGTTGATGCTCACCTTGTTGCTGAAGCTGTAGCTGTTGTCCGCCATGCGACCCCAGGGCGTCTTCGCCACCCGGGCTTCGGCTCCCGCGTGCACGACGAACTTGCCAGAGAGCATCACGTCCAGCTGACCCAGATCGTGGTAGGGGTCGGTGGGATTGGCATAGAGATCAAATTCGGGGAGATAGGCGATGCAGTGGTCAAACTGCTGCGGAGTCCAGAGTGGAAGCTCCTCGTAGCTGCGGTCCCAGCCAATCAGCACTGGCTCGATCTCCAGTCCCTTGGCAGCGAAGAGGGAGGCCAGCAGCACGTAGTGGTCCTTACAGTCGCCATAGCGATTGGCCAGAATCTCGTCCACGTCATGGGGGATCCATGTGTCCGAAGTGTTCAGGTAGGTCACCACGTACTGCATGTTGCGGCAGACCCAGTGGTATAGCGCGCGTGCGGCCTCACGACCTTCGAGCCTGCCGGCCACCCGGTCAGCGATCGCCGCCACTTCGGCAGTCACCTTCACCTTGGGCTGCAGGGTCTCACCGAAGACCTGTCCGACTTTCTCCCAGCTCGACATACTGGATACGAGCACGACCGGGGTCACATCCTGCGGTGAGACCATGGCGGCCTCTGGCGGGTAGCCCGGGTAGTTGGAGAGGAGCGCGGAGACCTGATGACTGTCGCCGGTTTCCGTGCGCGAAACTTGGAAGGGGCCGCGGTGGTTGAAGTAGAGGTCCACTGACTTCGGGTAGCGCATGGTGACCCTTGCCTCGGTCACCGGGAAACGCAGGTGCGGACGATACATGCCGTTGATGCCGAGCTTGGTGCCCGTGCGTGATCGCAGGCGCCACTTCACCGCGGTCTGCGAACCGACGGCCAGCTGCGGAAAGACCACGGTGGTCGTGCTCGTCCTGACAAAGCCCGGCGAGTTGCGACTGGCTGTGCTCGGCACCGCGAAGAAGTTGTCCTTGCCGAGGAAGCGCGTGCGACCGTCCGCAGTGGTGACCGATGCCTCGACTACTTCGAGGGTTTGAGTCTCCGGATCGATGGTCATGCTCGCGGTTTGGCCCACGCTCATGCCAGCAGTGTCGATGAGAGTCTCCCGATGCTGGATGATCGCCGTGTAGCCGAGTTGCTCGTCCACATCCACTTCGATGCTGTGGTGATCGACGCGGATCCCACTCTCCTGCAGTTCAGCGAGCTCGGTAACGGAGTCGCTGCCGACCCCAACGCCGATTCCGCCAATGATTGGCAGGCGGACGCCGAGTCGGCAGGAGGCCAGGAGGACAAGGGAGCTGACAAGAATGATGGATGTGAATCGTGGCAGGCGCATGTTGGGATAACCGGGATAGTCGGGCCCAACAGATTGACCTGGGGATTTGGTACGGCAAGGGGCTAGGGGAAGAACTGTTCGCGAATCATGGTTTTCCCCAGCTACTTGCGAATCACCAGCTCCAGCGCGTTGCTGAAGGTGAGGCCCATGGGATTGACGCCGACTTCGCCGACGACAGCCTGGGTGTAGAGCCGGAGGCCTTGCAGGCTTGGCTCATCGGGAATGTCCAGATTCAGCTCAGCGCTGCCGGAGTTGTTGCTGAGGGCAACGCGGATCTCCGCGCTCGAGTGCAGCACGCAGCCTGGAGCGAATTCCTCGAGGGCGAAGGGAAGGGAGAAGCCGAGCCAGTTGCTGCGCGAGAAGCCGATCATGGCGACGCTCGGGCTGCCCGCTGGGATATTGCTGAGGTCGGCGCTGAATGTCTGCCCAAGGATGGGCTGAGAGCCTGGCTTGGGTAGGAAGCGTGGTACGCCCGCCGAGCCAGGGCAGCCGCTGCCGTAGCTGAGTTCGTAGGCCGGGTCGTCGTAACGGTAGACGGCGCCGCCGGTGGATTCCGAGCTGGCGCCGATGGCCCAGACTCCCTCGCTCATGGCGATCTCCGCGCCGAAGCGGGATTGGAACCTGGTGGCCGTGCCCAGTTGCTCGGTCTCGAGCCACTGGTCGCCGTTCCTGGCAAAGACATAGGCGGTGCCGCTCGTGGAGGAGAATGGTGAATTGCCATCAGGCGCTCCAACCAAAACCGTGTCATCGTGGATGGCGACTGCTTCGCCGAAGCGGGCGATGGGGCCAGCGGTGCTGCCCGTGATTCGTCCCTTGGATTCCCACTGCGCCCCATCCCAGAGGTAGATGTAGGCAGTGCCACTGCTGTTTTGTCGTCCTGGGGCGCCGACGATCAGTACTTCGTCCGCACAGGCGAGGTCGAAGCCGAACTCTTCGCTCGACCCCTCACCACTCACGCTATCAACCTCCACCCAGATTGATGCTTGGAGCTCATAGACGTAGACGACGTTTGAGATGCCTGAAGTTCCCAGGAAGAGTCGGTCTCCGCAGACTGCAATGCTGCGGCCCAGGTTTTCCCCGGTGACTCCACGCGAAATGGTCTGGACAAGGGCCCAGGATCCTGCCGGGTTCTTTTCGAAGCAGAGAACGAGACCCGCCTCTAGCTGGTTGGAGGACTGCCGCCGTGGGGCACTGACAAAGACCCTCTCCCGATCGACTGCAACGGCGATCTCCGGGAGTGGATCCGTAATCTGCGCGATGAAGCCAGCCTCTCCAGCGAGGACCCAGCCATCTCCTTGGCGCTCGTAGATCCAGGCGTCTTCATCGCCAGCTGCGACAAAGACGTTTCCTTGTGCTGCAATTTGCCGACCAATGCCACGCTGCCGAATCTGCGTGTCGATGATATGGGTAGGTGGGATTGGGTTCTTGCCGTTTTGCACCTGGATCCCGGCATCATCCTGATCGCTACCCGGATCGCCGCCGATGACCAGTTCGCCAAGAATGGCGAGTCCGGTTCCGAAGCGTCCATCGAGACGGCGGAGCCCGCTTCCTCTGATTGCGTCGAGCTTTGGCATGCTCGGGTCCTGCAAGTCGAAGATCTGCACGGATCCAGCGCCATTCGCGTCTGTGCTCAGTGCCTGACCGCCGCTCGCGGCTAGCGCGGATCCCAGGTTGCCATCACCAAACTCGATCTTGGTCTCCAGCCAGGCGTTGCCCTGCCTTTCGAAGCGGTAGATCGCTCCGATGCCGCCGCTCGGATTTGGATGGGCAGGTGAGCCCACGAGTATGACATCTGTGCCGATTGCCACGGCAGTGCCGAATTGGTCGCGCAATTGACCATCGCTGGGTTCGAGCTTGGCGCTTTGGGTCCAGGCGCCGGCCAGGCGTTCGAAAACGTAGGCCGAGCCCCGGTCCTGGTCAGTTTCGTCGTCGCCCTCGGCTCCGACTACCAGAAGATCACCCTTGAGGGCGAGAGTCGATCCGAAGTGGTCGAATGGAGCTCCATCCTCTGCAGAGAGAAGGGCCTCTTGGACCCAGTCGCTACCTTGGCGCCGGTAGACATGGACTGCCCCGGAGTCCAGCCCCTGTGCATCCGCACTCCATGCGCCAATTGCGATCGTGTCGCCTTCGATTGCCAGTGATTCGCCGAACATGTCGCCCACCGCGTCGCCGACAAGTCGCACTCGGGTGTACCTTCCGTTGGGCAGTCGTTCGTAGATGAACACGGCACCGGCGAGATAGGCCACGCCGATTCCCTTCCAGCGAGCACCCACCAGGATCGTGTCGCCACTGATGGCAACTGCATTTCCGAAGAGGTCGAAGGCGGTCTGGCTGGCGGCGATCAGCTTCGCCTGCTCAGTCCATGCCTCGCCATTGCGCTCGAAGACGTAGGCGGATCCAGTCCATGGGCCCGCCTCACCGGTGCCCCTGGATCCGACTACGATCCGATCCCCGTCGATGGCGACTGCGTTGCCGAAGAAGCTGGCTGATGATGCGTCGCTCGGGATCAGGAGGCTCGGCTCCTCGATGCTCCCAGGAGTGTTCTTGTAGACAAAGACTGCACCTGCGTTCTCGCCGAGGATGCTGACGCGGGGTGCCCCGATCACCAGTGTTTCGTCAGTAAGAGCGAGGGCTTGACCGAAGTCAGTACCGCGGTCGTTGATTGTGAGTCCGACTCGCACGAGTTCGGTGACCTTGCGCGCAGTGGCTTGTGCGCTCGCCAAAGCCTGGCAGAGCAGGACTGCAATCAACGCAAGAAGCACAGACATCCCTTCCTTCTTCATCTCGAGACTCCTCTAACGGTAGCCGCGGCTTGGTTGTGGCCGCAGCGTTGGGTCCAATTGGGGCAGGGGGGATCTTGGGGCACAGGTCCTTCCCGTCGCTCAGCTTATCGAATCTCCAGCTCCAGTGCGTTGCTGAAGCTGAGGCCTATGGGATTGATGCCGTCTTCGCCGACGACAGCTTGGGTGTAGAGCCGGAGTCCTTGCAGGCTTGGCTCATCGGGAATGTCCAGATTCAGCTCAGCGCTGCCGGAGTTGTTGCTGAGGGCAACGCGAATCTCCGCGCTCGAGTGCAGCACGCAGCCTGGAGCGAATTCCTCGAGGGCGAAGGGAAGGGAGAAGCCGAGCCAGTTGCTGCGTGAGAAGCCGATCATGGCGACGCTCGGGCTGCCCGCTGGGAGATTGCTGAGGTCGGCGCTGAAGGTCTGTCCGAGGATGGGCTGAGAGCCTGCGCGGGGCAGGTAGCGGGGAGTTCCCGCCGAGCCCGGACAGCCGCTGCCGTAGCTGAGTTCGTAGGCTGGGTCGTCGTAGCGGTAGACGGCGCCGCCAGAAGGTCCCACACTCGCTCCGATCGCCCAGGTTCCCTCGCCCATGGCGATCTCGGCGCCGAAGCGGGCCGGCGCGGTTGTCGGTGGCAGAATATGGTCGATCTCGGACCACTGGTTACCACTGCGCGCGAAGAGATAGGCGGAGCCAGTCTTGTTCAGATTCGGGCTGCTCTCCGGAGCTCCGATCAGGATGTAGTCATCGTGGATGGCGACTGCTTCGCCAAAGCGATCGCCCTGGCTCGTGTCGTTTCCCTGTAGGGTCCCGCTTGCTTCCCATGTCGAGCCGTTCCATAGGTAAATGTAGGCAGCTCCTGCGTTGACATCTCGATACGGGGCACCGACGACCAGGACATTTCCTTCGCAGGCCAGATCGAAGCCGAAGTCCTCATCTAGCGGCGGGCCATCGATGCGGTCTGTTTCCATCCAGAATCCAGCTTGGAGTTCGTAGACGTCGACTCGGTTGCTGATCCCCGATGTGCCTACAAAGAGTCTGTCCCCACTCATCGCAAAGCTGCGACCGAAGCCATCGCGCGAGATTCCCGACGAAAGAGTTTGGTGATGTATCCAGTCACCAGCCTGCCCCCTCTCGAAACTCACCACGCTCCCGGAGCTCGATTGTCCGGGTGCCTGCAGGCTGGGTGAACTGACGATTACGCGCTCCCTGTTCACGGCGACGGCCGAGCCACGGATCGATCCGATACTCGGAAAGATCAGGCCGATCTCTGCCTGGAGCACCCAGCCGTTGCCGCGACGCTCATAGATCCAGGCGTCTTCGTACCCCGTGGCGACGAAGACACTCCCCTTGGCAGCGATCCGCAAGCCTATACCTCGCTGTCGGATTTGTGGATCGATCACTTGCAGAGGAGGCATTGGCTTGTTGCGAGCGTGAATCTGAAGCAAGGGACCCAAATCCGAGCTTCCGGGATCGCCGGCGATGACCAGTTCGCCAAGAACTGCCAGGCCGGAACCAAAGTGCCTGCCGCCACGGTTGAACTGAACGCCGCTGATGGCGTCGGTCACAGGGAGGGTCGGATCGCTGGAGTCATGAACTTGCACGGTTCCTGGTCCTCGAGCATCTGTGCTCAGCAGCCTGCCGCCGTCTGCGGCTAGAGCAGTACCGAGTTGGCCTCTGCCGAACTCGATTCGAGTCTCTGTCCACCTGCCATTCTGCTTCTCATAACGATAGATTGCCCCCTGCCCGCCAACCTGGCTGGCATGACCTGGAGAACCGACAAAGACGGCGCCGCCATCCGTGGCTACCGAAGTCCCGAACAGGTCATGGGCTTTGCCGTCGCTCGGATCGAGCTTGGCTGCCTGGGTCCAGACACCTGCCTGGCGCTCGAAGACATAGGCAGATCCGCGATCAGCATCGATTTCATCGTCGCCTTCAGCGCCGACGACGAGCAGGTCGCCGGCGAGGGCCAGGCTCGCACCGAAGTGGTCGAAGGGAGCGCCATCCTCTGCGCATAGCCGAGCTTCTTGCACCCACTCGCTGCCTTGGCGTTCGTAAATGTGAACAGCGCCCGCATTGAGCCCATGCGCGTCCGCGCTCCAGGCTCCGATGGCGATCGTGTCACCATCGATCGCCAGCGATTCACCAAACATGTCGCCAACCGCTTCTCCCACGAGCCGGGATCGGGCGTAGCGCCCATTGGGCAATCGTTCGAATACGAAGACAGTTCCGGCGAGATGCTTGATCCCCAAGCCCTTCCAGCGTGCACCCACCAGGATCGTGTCGCCGCTGATCGCGACCGAATGGCCGAAGAGATCAAAGGATGTCTGGCTTGCCGCAATGAGCTTGGCCTGTTCGCTCCAGACGCCGCCGCTGCGTTCGAAGACGTATGCGGAGCCGGTCCAGGGTCCGTTCTGAGCAGTTCCCTTTGCTCCCACCACGATTCGATCACCATCGATGGCGACTGCGTTGCCAAAGAAGCTCGAATGCGTCCCATCGCTTGGGATCAATACGCTGGGGCCCTCGATGGTCCCGTTCTTGTCCGCATAGACGAAAGCCGCTCCCGAGTTCTGGCCGAGGTCGTCGTTTCCAGATGAGCCAATCACTATGTCACTGCCTTTCAAGGCGAGGGCCTGTCCGAACTTGCTGCCACTCGGTCCAGCTGCGAGGCCAACTCGCACCAGTTCGGTGACTTGCAGGTTGGGAGTCTGAGCAGTGACTGTTGTCTGGGATTGCAGGGCAGCGAAGCATCCCGTAATGACGAGGCATCCTTTCTTGATCATCTGGTTTTCCTTCCTTGGACCGGCAGGGCTAGATCCTGACTGCTTGCGGCTATCAAGCTCCGTACCGCGATCCGAAGACTGACCCTGATTCCAATCCGTGGCGGATACGGATTCCCACCATTGCGCATGAGCGAAGGCGGGCGAATCTCCTTCCCTGGGCCTGTTTCTGTTTCCCAGCAGCCCAGAGCTCGGTCACCATGTTCGTTCGAGGCAGGA
>JAJFFD010000035.1 GCA_021776805.1 Planctomycetota bacterium | reverse complement strand
TCCCCAGGGTCCCCGCATCTTGCGGCCCTTGATCGTGACATCTGCGATCTCCTCGCCACGAAGATAGACGCGCACTCGCTTGCCGGAGACTGCCACGCGGAAGTCGTAGGACACGTTGATCCCCAGGCCCTCCACCTTTCGCTCGAGGAGCGGCTCCCAAGTGTTTTGCTTGGTGTGGTAATGAAAGACGGTCAACGCACCCGGCGAGAATGCCAGAGAGACAAAGCCCCTTGCATCCTTGTCGAGCAGAAGGTTGAGTTGATGCCTGCCCCCTTCGAGGATCGAAAAGGCACCCTTGATTTCATATTCCTTCTCGCTGATCTCATCACTGCGCCAGGCCACAGCATTACTGCTCGCAAATGCCAGCTGTCGCCACTCATCTCCGTGGGTTTCCAAGCTGCGATAGGTCTCCGTCCAGTCAGGATGCAGAGCAGCCAGGTAGGCACGAAAGTTCTTGTCCAAGCTACGCAGACTCAGCTTGCCGAGAAGCTCCTCGAATTCTGCACGTAGCCTCTTGGCAAAGCCCCTTCCCCCACCAAGTTGACGCAAGGGGCCCTTGATGAGCTCCATGAGCTTCTCCTTCTGCGGGCCTTGCATCAGGTAGCGAAAGAAGAGCTCGCTATAGTCATAGCGTTCATAGAACTCGAGCTTCCCGAAGTCGTCGCTCAGAAGTTTCGTTAGAGATGGAAGCTTCCTCCCCCGCACGAGAGCCTGCACGCGACCGATGGAAGTCGCAGAGGAAGGATCCTTTTCGAGGCCGGCGCTGAAACCGAGAGAGGCCATGGTCTCCTGATCAATCCAGGAAGCAATTCCATCGGCGACCCAGCGCGGATGAGAACGATGATTGGGCAGGAGCGCGTAGCGTAGGAGATGCGCCGCTTCGTGAGCGATCAAGCGACGGGTCTGTATGGGCAAGCCACCGCGCTCGAGGACAGCTTTGGATACCTCTGGTTGCAGGGCAACGTGAGCTGTCTTGCTGTCGAAGTGAGAGAAGGCGCCGTTGCGCTTGAATTCGCCACCCGTCAACTCTTGCTCGGCGACCTCGTAAGCCTGCTGATTTGGGTAGAGATGTACCTGGAGGGGCTGTTCCAGTTCCAGATCCGATAGATCGTAGATCTGCCCGGCAATGATCGAAACCTGCTCGAGAACCCGCGTGCTCCCCTTCTCCGCAGACTCACTATCCCAGTGGCATATGATTTTGAAGTGCCCAGCCTGGGCAGAGATGGCTTCACCGGCTTGCGGAGCAAGCAGGGCAAAGGCCAGCAAGGTGAAGCTGCGCATCCAGTAGAGACTAGCGCCAGGCCTGATTATTCCGGTCGCGACCGGGCAGGATTCCCGCACTACTTCCGCCGCAAGTCCACCAGGGCGCCACCACTGCCGGTGATCTTCCGTGCGGAAGACACCACTCTCGGCCACGATGCTCGCGAAGCTCAGGTGGGCAGCGCCATCGCTGATGAACTCGATGGTGAGACTATCGCTCTTCACTTGGGCGGGAGCGATTGAGGCAAAGACCAAGATGGCGGGGATTGGCTAATTGGCGAGCATGCTGACTGTCTCTGTAGTCTGAAGAGAGCAGCAGTATCTCCAAATTGCTGCTACAGCATGCGTCGCCCATTCCAATATACGTGGACCGTGCCAGCTGAGGCAGGCTCAGCGACCCATCGCATCCGCAAAGACCGCGAACAGCTCCGGATAGAAGTCCGTGAATCTGGCGAAGGTCTCTCGATCCGCTTCGTAGATCGCCAACTTCTCACAGAGCTCGTCCACGTACTTGAAGCCACGAGCCTTCTCGTACTCCATGGCCTTGCTGCCTTCCTCTTCGCCCTGCTGGTAGGCCATGCGCACGGTGATCGCTCGCACGACGTGCTCGTTGACGCAGGTCTCCCAGTTGCCATAGGCCTGCTCGCTCATTTTCTCTCGCAGAGGCTCGAATAGGGCTTCGAAGCTGGCGACGGTTTCTCGATGCTCTGCAGTCAGGGGATTGACGAAGGAGTGGGAGAACTCGTGATCCCGAAGATAGCGGAAGGCTTCTTGGTCTCCGAAGGAGGGGATCCCCTTCTCCGCGGCCACCGGACCTTGCACCGAATACACATCCGCCGCACCACTCGCATGGACAACCCGTGGCCCGAAGCCACCATGATGAAAGATGGGCGCCAGGATAAAGCTGTAGCTGCGCTGGCCGTAACCGTAGTACTCCTCCAACTCGGCCATGGAGCTCACATCGCCGATGGTCTCCGCCACCTGCCCTTCCAGCTGACCGTAGTAGTCCCCATGCTCGTCGAAGAAGGCCATGAACTCGGTCTCCTCAGCGAAGACCCGCAGTTCATCCACGAAGCCTTCGATCATGGCGTGCCCACCGCGCGCCTGCCATTCCGCTGGCAGAGCCTGCACCGGTTCGAGCTCGGGCACTCCCTCGTAATGCAGGATGGCCCGCACAGGATTGTCATAGGCGAAGCCCTGCTGACTCAGTTTGGCGAAGAGCTCCACCGCCGGATGCTCTCTGTAGTCGGCGAAGTGCTCGCGGATCTCCTCGCGGTAGGCCACCTCGTACCTTGTGATCAGTCCCGTCCTCTCGTAGCCGGATAGCAGTTGAACCGTGGCCAGGAGTTCGATGCGCGGGTCGACGGTGATCTTGGCCCGGGGAGCGGCCTTGTCCTGAGCGCTCAGGGGCAGACTGGAGAGAATGAGCAGGGTGAGAAGGGCTTTCACGATCCGCCTTGTGGGCAAGAGAATGGAGAATCTGTCGTCGGCGGGCCGACGCAGGTGGAAACCTGCCCTGCGCGACGAGGC
This sequence comes from Planctomycetota bacterium, assembly GCA_021776805.1. GTDB lineage: Bacteria > Planctomycetota > UBA1135 > UBA1135 > UBA2386 > JAJFFD01. The sequence continues at coordinate 3,569 of JAJFFD010000035.1, read as the reverse complement.
TGGACTATGGGCAAATCCATGGGCATCGACGCCAATCACCCCTTCCCCCTGCCCCAGGGCCCCGGATAGGGTCAATCACCCGATCCCCCCATGCCGATGAAGAACCCAGGATTCCACCCATCCGCAGGCCCGCGAATCCATTCCAGATGACTGCTGCTCGACTCCCCATCACCCTGGTCATGGTCTCGTACAACAAGGCAGACAGTATCGGTCTGTCCATCGAGTCCGCGGCCACAGGCAGCCTCAAACCGGACCTGATCGTCATCTCCGATGACGGCTCGGATGACGGCACCCCGGAGGTAGCCGCAGAGACTGCTGCGAAACACGGCATTCCCCTGCGCTTCATCCGCCACCAGCGCGTCGGCACCTACCGCATCCAGACCATGCGCAACACCTGCGCCGCCAACGCCATCGACGGGGGCATCGTGTTCTTGTCCGACTCGGACTGCCTCTTCGGCGAGTACGCCATCGAAACCCATCAGGCCATCCATCAACGCCACCCAGCCGCCATCGGCACGGGCCCACGCTATGAGTTCCTCGAGGGTGCCAGCGGCCCCTTCCAAACCACCTTTACGACTCTGGAGATCGCACACTTTCCGACCGGGACCTACGTGGCTCCCTGCGGCGCCAACTATTCATTTCGCAAGTCGCATTGGACTCGCCTCGGTGGCTTCGACCGGGCCTTCGAGGCCAGCTATGGCATGGAGGAATTCGAGTTCAGCAAGCGCACCGAGCTCATCGGTGGCGAATGCGTTTCCGATCCCGGGGCCTACGTCTTTCATATTCCCCACGAGACCATTTTTGGCAACCGCAACGCTTTTCGCAACATCGGCGTCTTCGATGCAACCTTCGGTACCCGGCACATCGAATTCGAACGCCAGTACATCGAGACCGGCGTGACCCCCTGGTACTGGCGTGGACGCCGTAAGACTCCTCTCCTCGGTGACAAGATCAAGCTCGACTCCTGGGGCGCACCAGCAGGCTTCGTACCGCCCCTCGAACTCCAGCTGAGCCGAAGCCTGAAGCCGCTGACCGATCCGGCGGAGAGGGTCGTCGCCAGCGGCGATCAAAAGGCCCTCGCCGAACTCCGGCGCAAACGCTGGGGCATCGACGAAAAGCGCCTGGCCCGCACCTCGCCAGCGCGCATCGCGGTCCAGGACCTGGGCTGGGTGCTGAAGAACTTCAAGGAGATGCCCGTGCTGAAACCACGTCTCGAACATTGGCTCACGGGTACCCGCAAGATGGAAGCGGAGATGGCAGGGACCCCCGCATGAAGATCTGCATCATCTCCTACGAATACGCCCCCTTCCCCGGCGGCGGCATCGCCACGTACCACAACGCAGCGGCCAAACTCATGTCCCAGGGCGGCCACGAAGTGCACGTGGTCACCAACAACGCCTGGCATGGTTCGCGGGATCCGTCCTGCACCCAGCGCCGTTGGCAAGATGGCAATCTCACCATCCATCGCCTGCCCTACTTCAACGAGCGCCGAGAAGTCCCGCCCAAGGCCGGCTTCCTCGACGTGGTTCCCGCCCGCTACGAAGATCGCACGCGCACCTGGGCCACGGAACCCAGCAATCAAGCGGCAAGCAAGGCCGCGGCCTACGTCGAAGCCCTGCATGCGGAGATCGGCCTCGACGTCATCGAGTCCCCCGAGTTCTTCGCCGAGGCCTTCTACATCATCCGAAGGCGCCATGCGGGGGACGGCCGCTTCTTCCCACCGGTCTGCGTGCACGGGCACATCAGCTCGCGCATCGCCTTTGGCACCAACCACCATGCTTGGGAACTGGGTTGGTATCCGCATCGGCAGATGATGCTGCGCGAAGAGTACTGCGTGCAGGAGGCGGATGCCTTGATCACCCCATCCCGCGCCCTCATGCGGAAGTACGAGCAGGCCTTCGAGACCTTGCCCGCCATCCGCGCCACCATCCCGTACTTCCTCGAACTACCCGAAGCCTGCGAGCAACTACCCGAAGGCCTCGACAGCAAGAATCCTTACCTGGTCTGCGTCGGCCGCATGGAACCACGCAAGGGTTCGGATCTGGCCATGCGCGCCTTCACCCAGATCGCCGACGACTATCCTGATCTCAAGCTCGTCTTCCTGGGCAAGGAGATGTGGCACCAGGGCGAGAAGGTGTCCGACGTGATCGCCCTCAATGTGGCCGAGCGCCATCGCAGCCGCATTGTCAAACTGGGCAACGTCCCCCGTGACCAGGCACTGGCCGCCGTCAAGCAGGCCAGCGCCTTCCTGCATCCGGCTCCCTGGGACAACTACCCCTGCGCCAACATGGAAGCCATGGGCATCGGCGCCGTCTGCATCGTCTCCGACCAGGGCGGTCAATCCGAGATGGTCGAGGATGGCGAGAGCGGTCTCGTCTTCCCAGCCAACGACGGGGCAGCTCTCGCGGCTTGCATCCGCCGGGTACTCGACGATCCGGAGCTCGCCAGCAAGTTCCGTCAGGGCGCTGCCGAGCGCATGGCCAGGATCACCGAGCCCAAGAGCCTGCTCGAACAGAAGCTCGCGGTCTTCGAGCAGATGCTCAGCAGGGAGAAGGAACGACTCGCCGGCCTGCCCGAAGTACTCGCCCTCGCTCCCAGCCTGCAGGTCAGCAAGGCCCTGCCAGCAGTTCCCAAGAAGGGCTGCATTCTCCTGGACGCGGGCAAGGCCAAGGCTGAATCCATCGCCTCGAGTAAGGCCATGTTGTTGGACGAACTGGAGTCATCGCCCGATTGGTCCGTGACCGTCCTCCTGGATCCGGGCCAGGACGCGGATCTACCCTCGACCTGGAAGCGGGTGACCACTCTCGACAAGCCGGTCTGGCAAGAGCAAGACGACGACGAAGGCTTTGTCTATGTGCTCGCCGGCACTCGCCTGGATCGCGGTCGCCTGCGTAACCTGGTCTGCCAGGTCTTCGATGCGGGCATCGACAGCGGCAGCTTCCACTGGCTGCGACCGGCGGATGCGCGCGTGTTCCCGTACAGCCCGGACTTCGGCCTCGATGACTTGATGATCGGCGGGCGCATCCTGCCGCCAATCTTCGCACTAAGGGCCAAGCACCTGGGTCAATGCGAGTTCATGTCGGGCTTGTATGAGCCCCTGCATCGGCTTTGTGCCTTGATGGCCAGCGCCTGTGCTGCCCATGGGATCATGTTCCAGCACTGCGGAGTGGTCAGCGGCGACTTCTACGGCGAGCTGCCCTTCGTGACCCAAGATGTGCAGGGTCGAGCCCTGGGGTTTCTGGATGTGCTGGGTATCGGCGACCGGAAGCGCACGGTCTATGGCAACATGCCGATCCCGATGACGCCGACGGCGGATACGGAACGGTTGATTGCGAAGGCGAGGCGAGAGGGCCAGGAAGGCGCGCAACCGACAAAGGAGACGCGTACGCCTGCGCCGAGTGTGGGGAATGGTGTCGACCCGGCGCACCTTGCGGAGTTGGAGAAGGTGTACAAGGAGCACATGGCTCTGAAGAACTCGAAGTTGGCGCGGATGATGCGGAAGTTGAAGGCTTTCGACGTGATTCGGAAAGTGTTTCCGAAGAGTAAGAAGGGTCTTGGGTCTGGGGATT
>JAJFFD010000034.1 GCA_021776805.1 Planctomycetota bacterium | reverse complement strand
ATCCACACAAGGGTAGCGAGAAGAAGCAAATCTACGATTTGAAGAGGAAGGATTGAGTTCGAGGGCGGCTCTCTGCCAGACTGGCGGCCGCCCATGGACGAGCCTCAGGACCAAACCCTGAATCTCCTTTCCCGCTGGCATGAGGGTGATCGCGATGCCCTCATGCAACTCCTCGAGCGCGACCGGGACTGGATCGCACAGCGCATCCGAGCACGCCGCAGTCCGCAACTGCGTCATCAAGCCGAGACCGTCGACGACGTCCAGGACCTGATGCTCGATGCGCTCGAGTACTCGCCCCGCTTCCTCGCCGCGAACCGCGCCCAATTTCGTGGTCTGCTCGCACGCATGATCGAGAATCGGCTCATCGATCGTGCCCGCGGCCTGACAAGACAGGGCAAGGCACTCACCCTACAGAGCGATGCACGCCTCAGCCTGAATCCGGAACTGCAAGCGCGGCAACCCACCGAACCGGGACAAGCAGCCATGCACCAGGAAGAACTGGCATGGATGCGGTTCGGCCTGGAGTTCCTTGAAGCAGAGGAAAGAAACCTGATCCTCTCGCGCCAATTCGAAGAGAAGAGCTTCGTCGAGATCGCTGCCGCCGAAGGCCAAACCGCAGACGCGCTGCGCATGCGATTTCAGCGCACGGTCCTACGCCTTGCAGGCATCGTCCAGGGCTTGCAGGCCGGCAAGCTCGCCGAGATGCTGCCGGCGGAAGACGCTAGCAACTAGCGGGTCGCTAATTTCCGATCCATCGCCGCGATAGCCTGGTGTTGCTCTTCGACTGTATCGGCCGGAAGGTTTTCCAGGAGAAGGCTGATCGCCGGCGCCATGCGTTGCTGGGCAAAGGGTCCAGCCAAGCCATCGATGTCCACTAGCAATGCGCAGGCGAGTGCTTCGCGATAGCTCGCCTCGGAATCCTCGTCCAGGGCTTCTTCGAGTTCCGCCCTGTGGATGAGACAGAGCAGGCGCTCTCCATCCTGCCAGTTGCCCTTCCCGAGGTTTTCCAGGTCGGCTATCGCCGCGCGCAAGGACTCGAGAGCCGCATCCGCCTCGCCTTCGCGAATCTGCCATCCGGCCAGGCCCGCACGAGCGCAGGCCAGATCGAAACGAGCGATGTCATTATTCCGCAGCCTTGCCAATTCGCTCGCCGGCCATCCGGCAATGGCTGCGTGCAGCTCGCTCCAGACCGCGTCACTATCTTCCAGTCGATCAAGAACCCAGCCAAGCCGAACCCAAGACTGTAGCAACAGTCCCAAATTGGAGCCAACGCGAGGCTGGCGGCCATACATGACCTGGCGAGTCTCTACGGCCTGACGAAGCGTAACACCCGACTCTTCCAATTGACCACTATCCGCATACCACCAGCCAAGGTTGTGCTGGGCAAAGCCGAGAGTGCGAAGAGCTCGATCACTATCGGGGCTCAGCTCCACCAAGGCCTGGGCATGATCGCGTGCCTGCTGCATGAAGGGCCCGACTTCCGGGATTCGCCCAAGGCTCGCCAGAGCGGCGCCAATCTCGCTGGCGGCTCGGGAAGAAAGGTCACGGAGCATGGCATCGCTGGAGTCCTGAGCAAGCAAGTCGGCAGCCAGCTCGAGCACGCTGCTCTGCGCAGCGATGCTCTTCTCCTTGTCGCGGCCAAAGTACCGCAGCCCGAGGTTGTAGTTGCTGCTCACCAACCCTCGCTTGTAGAGCAGGACCTCCGGATACTCCGCACTCAGCTGCTCGCGAATCTGCACGGAACGCTCCAGTCGCTCGATCGCCGTATCCAGATCACCCCGGCTGTTGGCCAGATTGCCCATGTTGAGGAGAAGGGTGGCGATGTTGTCGCGATAGCTGGGGATACCGGGAAAGGCGCGGTCCAGATCTTCGAAGATCGCCAAGGCCTCGACGTAGGCCTCCTCGGCCGCGTCGTACTCTCGGCGCGCACGCAGAGCGACGCCCGTGGATAGGCGCTGTCCGGCGAGAAGTGATCGGGCAGGTCGGTCCTGAGAATTCTCCTCTAGGAATTCGCGCAGCATGGTAGCGGCCTTGCCAAAGTCCGCATCCGCAGCCGCATCATCCCGCGCATCCCGATACTGTCGACCACTCTCGCCCAGCGCACGGGCATGCTCGACGATGAGATGGGGATGATCCTCAATCGTCGCATAGACCTGCAGAGATTCGTCGATGGCGGCTCGCGCTGGCTCGAGCTCATAGAGTTCCCGCTCCAGGATGCCCAAGTAGGCCAGACTCTGAGCTAGAGCCAATCGATCATCATCAGATCCACCTAGTCGTGCGGACTCACGGTAAAGCTCGACGGCTTTGATCAAGGCTGCGCGGCGTGCGGGATGGTCGTTCTGCAGTCTCGCCAGTCCCGCTTCCAAAAACCAAATGCGCGCCAGGTGACTGAGTGCGCCAGGGACGCCAACCTCGACAAAGCCGGTAATCGTCAACTTGGCCTCGGCGAGGCGGGTCGCCGCCGCCTCCACATCCGAGGTTGCCACACGCAACGCCGCAGACTCACGCAGTGCGAAGGCCAGATCGGCCTGCAGGGTCGGGTCCTGACCTTCGACCCGAATGAACTCCTCGTAGAAGGCGAGGGACTTCTCGAAGAGTTCTCGCCGTAGAGGCTGCGCCCAGGGGATATCAACCAGACCCTCTTCCGCAACCTTGGTCAGTTCGACTACCGCCCTCGCTGCGGATCGGTAATGCCCCAGGGCACGGGTGCGTTCCCGCAGGGCCTCCTCTCGGCTCTGCGAAGAATCTATGGCCAGTCCGACGATCACCGCCTGCGAGACCAGGAGCAGACTGAGGATCGCGCTAGCCAAACGGTTGCGCTGCACCCAGAGCCCCACTCTGCGCAGGGGACCGGCCGCTCGGGCCCGGATCGGTTCGTGCCGCCGCAGACGGCGCAGGTCTTCGGCGAACTCCAAAGCCGTCCCGTAGCGATGCAGTGGATCCTTCGCGAGGGCAGTGTTGACGATCACTTCCAAGTCGCGGGTTACATTGTGGTTCAACTTGCGCAGCGCTGGCGGACCTTCCTCGAGAATGCTGCGGAACAGGCGCTCCCGAGTTTCGCCGGCAAAAGGCGGTTGCAGGGTCAGAGCTTCGAAGAGGCTGGCGCCGAGAGAATACACATCCGTACTCCGGTCGAGTGCCGGACCCTTGGGTGAGATCTGTTCCGGTGACATGTACGCCGGCGTGCCAATCGGCTGGCCGGTCAAAGTCAGGCGCGAACCCGCCTCCGCATGGTCACTCACCAAACCGAAGTCAAGGAGTACCGGCCTGCCTTCGGGAGTGACCATGATGTTGCCGGGTTTCACGTCCCGGTGAATCAGACCAGCTTCATGGGCGAAGTGCAGGGCGCGAGCAACTTCCTCGATCAAGGCGAGGGTAGCTGGGAATCCATGTGTCGACGCAGCGGCGCTGTCTTGAGACCCGGTACCAGAATCGGAGACCGCGGGGAGGTCGAGAGCCTGATTGGATTCCCGTGCCGAGTCGATTCGATCCGCCAAGGTCTCACCCGGGATGTAGCGCATGACCAGGAATGGCGTGCCATCGACCTCCCCCACATCCAATATTGGACAGAGACCCGGATGGTCGAGGCGAAAGGCTGCATCTGCCTCGCGGCGAAATCGTTCCCGCGCCTTCTCGGAGATGAGGGCCCCACCCTGGAT
>JAJFFD010000033.1 GCA_021776805.1 Planctomycetota bacterium | reverse complement strand
ACTGCCGAACTCATCGACGCTTCCGGGATGGCAGTCGCTCCAGGCTTCATCAACGTCCTCAGCTGGGCGCCCATGGCGATCCTTGTCGATCCGCGCGGCCTCAGTGATCTCCGCCAAGGAGTCACCCTGGAAATCTTCGGCGAGGGCTCCTCCATGGGGCCGCTCAACCCCAAGATGAAGGCGGACTTGGCCAGCGGTCAGGGGGATCTCGAGTACGACGTGGCCTGGGACAGTCTCGGTGGCTACCTAAGTCATCTGGAGGAGAGAGGGGTCGCGGTCAACGTCGCCTCCTTCGTCGGCGCGGCGACCCTGCGCATTCATGAGTTGGGCTACGAAGATCGTGCACCCAGTGCGGAGGAACTGGCACGCATGCAGGAGCTCGCCCGCGAGGCCATGCGGCAAGGCGCCTTGGGACTTGGCTCCGCACTCATCTATGCCCCCGGCTTCTACGCGCAGCGGGATGAATTGGTCGCGCTGGCCAAGGCGGTTGGTGAGTTTGGCGGTAGCTACATCTCCCATCTGCGCAGCGAGGGCAATCAGTTCCTCGAAGCGCTCGAGGAGCTGATCTTCATCGCTCGCGAAGCCGGGGTGCACGCAGAGGTCTATCACCTCAAGGCCGCCGGTGAGGACAACTGGCCCAAGTTGGAGGCCGCGATTGCGCGCATCGAGGCAGCGCGGGCCGAGGGCTTGGATATCACCGCGGACATCTACAACTACACCGCAGGAGCGACCGGTCTGGACGCGTCCATGCCTCCCTGGGTGCAAGCCGGTGGGTACCTGGACTGGCGCAAGCGATTGCAGGACCCGGATACCCGAGCTCGGGTGATGCGCGAGATGCGTGAACCCACGGATGAGTGGGAGAACTTGCTCCTGGCTGCGGGTGGTGGGGAGAAGGTGCTGCTCTCCGGCTTTCGCAGCGAAGCGCTCAAACCATTGACCGGTAAGACCCTGGCGGCGGTCGCTGCAGAGAGGGGGAAGTCGGTGGAAGAGACCGCCATGGACCTGGTCATCGAGGATGGCAGCCGTGTCGAGTGCGTGTACTTCCTCATGTCCGAAGAGAATCTACGTCGCAAGATCCAGCTGCCTTGGGTGAGCTTCTGCTCCGATGCCTCGGCGATGGCGCCGGAGGGGAACTTCTTGAAGTCCAACCCTCACCCTCGTGCCTACGGCAACTTCGCCAAATTGCTGGGCCGTTACGTGCGTGATGAGAAGCTCATCAGTATGGCCGAGGCTGTGCGCCGCTTGAGTGCCTTGCCAGCGGAGAACTTCAAACTCGTGGATCGTGGCATGCTGTGCGAGGGCTACTTTGCCGATGTGGTCATCTTCGATGCGGCGGCTGTCCAAGATCACGCGACCTACGAAGCGCCGCACCAACTGGCCGAAGGAGTGCAGCATGTGCTCGTGAATGGCGTGCTCGCCCTGCGCAACTCGGAGCCGACCGGCGCCCTGCCCGGACGGGCGGTCCGTGGGCCGGGTTATCAGTAGTCAGGAAATGACTTCTTCGCGGCAGACGTCGCCGTCGCAGCTGACGCGAACACGGGTTCCCTTCACCAGCCTGACCAGCAGGAGCACGACCGCGATGCCGAGCAGCATGGCTCCGTATGCGGGCAGCGCGTGTGGCGATAGGGAGGGGATGCTGTGGAAGATCAGCACGTCGTTGCCGCCGGGAGTCATGGCTGCGCCCAGACCCATGAGCGTGCCACCCAGGAGGTGTGGTAGCCAGGCGCGGGAGAGCTGGTACTCGAGCTTGAAACTCCTGCGCTGCCAGGCGGATAGCAGGGCACCCACGATGACTGCGAGGAAGAGCCAAAGGAGAAGCGCTGCCGGAGCCGGTTCATCCAGAAGGCTCGCGTCGGCGGCGGAACGTAGGATGGTGGTGTAGCTCCAGCGTCCATGCAGATTCCAGAGAACCGCGTTGCTTAGACCGAGCACGAGGGCAGCCGCCGAGAGTCGATAAACATGTGCGAGGGGGAGGCGGTGACTGGGCACCTCCCGTGATCGACTACGCCAGATACGGACCAGCTCGTAGAGCGCCCAGGCATTGAGGATGACGAGCAGGGGCAGTCGGAAGGGCGGGGGTACGCCCTCGGAAGGCTGTGGGGCCCCCGCCGTCCACAGGATTTCGGAGCGAACCAGCAAGACATAGAGCGTGGCTCCCATCACCAGACCGAGAATCGTCGCCAACATGCGCAGCCGTCCTTCCGCCAGTCGACTGATGGTGGAGAAGGAGCAGCCTTGATTGATGGCGGCGCCGATGCCGAAGATCACTCCGCCGACGAGGGAGAGGCCCGTCAGCTGCCACCGCATTCCTGGATGAAACTCGGGGTTGAACCAGGCGACCCAGAAGGTCACCAACTCGACCCAGAGCAGGGTCTTGAGAAAGCTGAGCAGCATGCGGGCACGCCGCCGGCTCAGGATCTCGGCGACGGCCTTGACCGTGCAGATGCTCGCCCGGTGGGCCGCGAAACCCAGGAGGGCGGCGAGTATCAGGGACAGGCCGAGCACGAGCATGCCCTGATGATCTCAGGTCGCATTGGGACGAACAGCTGAATCTGGCGCTACTGCACGACGAACTCGAGTCCGTTGCTGTTCACCAAGGGGATCGGGCTCGCTGAAAGGGGGTCGATGATGTACCACTGGGCCTGGCCGGTGAAGCCGATCACCGAAGGACTGAGGGGCACGAAGACCGGGGCCGTGG
>JAJFFD010000032.1 GCA_021776805.1 Planctomycetota bacterium | reverse complement strand
GATGGTGTCCGCGGCCGGTGCTGTTGCCTTCCTCAAGCCGGAATGGCTCGGGTTGAAGGTGGAGTGGCAGGCTATCGAGGTGGTCAAGGTTGCTCGCCCCGATGTGGGCGTGGACATGCGTCCACCGGAGCTGAATCCGGTCGAGGATCCAGGAGTTGGCCAGGTCGATACTCCGCCAACTATCGATGTGCCGCCCCTCGTCGCTACGAATCCGGACAACGAGCTGCCAGTCAACCCACCTGTGGAAGTTCCGCCCGATATGGGTCCGCCAGACGCTGGGACCGACCCCTTCCTATCTCTGACTCCCGATCTCGCCGGCATCGATCCACTCAACCCGGATGAGTCCCCGGCGGCGGATGCCGGACCATTGCAGGTTGGTGAGTACCTCCAAATCAACCAGGCGGATAGCGAGGCGGTGATCGAGCCGATGGTTTCCGGCAAGCGCGTTGATCTCGCATCGCTACAGCCCGGATCGGAGGCCTTTGCACTGCTGCCGAACGAAGCCTTCTTCGTAGGGACTGTGCGCAAGCTGAACGTTTCGCACGTGACTCTGAACGTGGGCGCTGGTGAGGTCACCTTCGCATACGACGAGCTAGTCTCCTTGACTACCCTTGCTCAAGCCGGGGTCGCTATCAACGGCAGTGCGGATGCGCAACAGGGCTTCGTCAGGCTGAATAACGAGAACCGCCTCTATGGCATGATTGTGCAGCCCGATGCTGGCGACAAGGTCCACCTGGAGTCTGACAACAGTCGCGTCAAGATCCCGCTCAACTCCGTTGATCGCATCGGTATCGCCATCCAGGGTGGGGTAGAAATACCCGAAGAGGACGGCGACGCCTGGATTCAGGAGCAGGTGAAGAAGCGGATGGGCACGAGTGCTGGGCAGAAGAAGCGCTTCCAGCCCGGTGTGTCCTTGCCCAAGCCAGGCGGGAAGTAAACTAAGGCTGCCTGGCTGCTGCCCCGAGAAATGGGCGTTATGCTGCGGCGGTGTTTACAACCGTTTTCAGGAAGCTGATTGCCCTCGCGATTCTCTTCTGTCCCAGCTCGCTATTGGGTCAGGAAGAGCAATCCGAGGCTGAAGTCCTGGCTGAGTTCAAGCGCTTCTTCTCCAAGCTCAAAACAGTTGAGGAACGGGCCGAGGCTCTGCATACCTTGGCCGCAGCGGATTCTGCCCCAGCGGTCACCGAGCTGGTCAAGTTTCTCGCACACAAGACGGCAGAGCTAGATCGGGCAGCCCGCGAAGTCTTGCTGCGCTATTCGAGCCCAGAGGCAATCATTGCGCGCCAAGATGCTCTGCTGTCAGCGAAGTCGGATGCCGTCCGCACAGTCCTTATTGAGATCATGATTCTCGCCGAGGACCGAAGCGGCTTGCCTGGCATCCTCGAGGTCTTGCGAGAAGATGGCAAAGGGTCTGTCGGCATTCGTTTTCAGTCCATGCGCGCCATTGGTCGCCTGGGAGATCCTGCTGCTGCAGGGGAAGTTCTGAGCCTCTACCTGGATGACAAAGATGGCTTGGTTCGCATGGCCACGGCCGAAAGCATTGGACTGTTGCGGATCAAACCGCTGAACGATCGAATCCTCGCGAAGTTGGAGGACCCAGCCTGGCAGGTTGTGGTGGCGGCTATCCGCAGCTTGGGCAGGTTGAGGAGCGCGACCTCCATCGACCCTCTGATCGCCCATATGCGCAAGGGCGGCCGTGCCCAAGAAGAATGCGCGGACGCGCTCTTTCAGATTACCGGCATGGACATGGGCCTGTATCCCGATGTTTGGGCGCAAGTCATGGGGCAGCTCAGGCGCAACGCCTGGCGAATCCCCACGGATGAGGAACTGGCTAAGAAGGCGGCGGCGCGGAAGAAATATGACGCCCTGTACAGTGCTCAGGAAGGTGGCCCTGCCTTCGCCGGAATCAAGACGGCCTCGCGACGCCTCCTATTCATCATCGACATTTCCGGGTCGATGGAGGATCAAGTCGTCGAGATCGAGAACTTTGATGCGGGTTACCCAGATCGGCAGAAGCTGAGCATCGTGAAAGTGGAGCTCGAGCGAGCCATCGAGAATCTGGACTCGGGGACACGCTTCAATATCGTGGCTTTTGCCAGTGATTTGATGCCCTGGAAGAAGTCGCTTGTCCCGGCAAATGTGGTCAATCGCGCGAGTGCGACTTCATGGATTGGGCGTTTGCAGGCAAAGGGAGGTAGTGAGGCGCAGAGTCTAGCCGCCGCCGGCTTGTCGGGTTCAGCGAATCTCGCCGCCGGCAAGACCAACACCTACAAGGCACTGATGCACGCCTTCGACTTCGACCCGGACAAGCAAAGGGGCTCCGCTGGCAACGATCATCGCAAGATCCTCAAGAATCCCGTGGATACGGTCTTCTTCCTGAGTGATGGGCGTCCCTCGACTGGCAAGATTGTCGATCAGGCAGAGATCCTCGAGGAAGTTCGCCGGCGTAACCTGCGCTATCAGTTGGTGATCAACTGTGTCGCCATCGGCGAGTTTCAAAAGGCCTTCCTCAAGTCACTGGCGGAGATCACGGGCGGCGTCTTCGTTGACCTAGGACAATGATCGAGCACGATTCAGTCGCTGATTTTCGTTCCGATACGGTGACCAAGCCTGGTGCTGCCATGCGTGCAGCCATGGCCGGCGCCGAGGTCGGTGACGACGTAATGGGCGAAGATCCGACTCTGATCGAACTCGAACTGGAGGCTGCTGAGTTTCTGGGAAAGGGAGCGGCTCTTTTTGTGCCCTCTGGAACCATGGCAAATCAGGTTGCCGTGCATGTCCATTGCCGGCCCGGTGACGAAGTCATCTGCGATCGTCGCAGCCATATGTTTCTTTTTGAAGGCGGTGGTATCGCCGGTCTTTCGGGGGCTCAGCCTAATGGGCTCGATTCTGAAGATGGCTTTCCCGAGCTTGGGGCAGTCAGAGAGGCTTTCCGTTCGGATGATGTGCACCATCCGCGCTCACGACTGCTCTGTATTGAGAACACCCATAGTGTCGCCGGTGGTCGGGTACTTCCACCCGAACGCCTAGGGCAACTGGTGGAGCTGGCGCGGGAATTGGAGTTATCGGTGCACGTGGATGGGGCCCGGCTAGTGAATGCTGCAATCGCCTGTGGATGCTCCCCGAGTGAGCTAACCCGGGGAGTTGATTCTGTTTCTCTCTGCCTGAGCAAGGGACTTGGTGCTCCTGTGGGTTCGGTCTTGGCGGGAGACAAGGCTTTCGTTGCCGCTGCTCGACGAGTGCGAAAGACCTTTGGTGGCGGCATGCGCCAAGCCGGGATTCTGGCTGCTGCCGGGCTCATGGCCCTGCGGAATGGGCCGGGCAAACTGCAGCTAGATCACGATCGCGCCCAAGCGGTGGCCTCGGTTGCCGCAGAATCAGATGTCTTTGAGCTTGCTCCCGTTGAAAGCAACATGGTGATGCTCAAAACGCGTGCTGGAAGTCCGGAGGACTTGGTCGCATTCTTGGCGAGCAGAGGCGTGCTGGCTACGGTCTATCCGGGTCGTCAAGTTCGCTTTGTAACACACCAAGACCTGCAAGACGAGCACGTGAGACGTTGCTGTGATGCCCTGGCGGACTGGGCGCCACAAAGGAGTTCAAAGCCAGAGTGAGTATTTTCAAGGCCTACGACATCAGAGGGACGTATCCGGATCAGATCGAAGAATCGATCGCTCGCAAGATCGGATCTGCCTTCGCGAAGTTTCTTTCAGCCAAGCGTCTGGTGGTTGGGCGTGACATGCGCCTGATGGCGCCCTCGATCCAGGACGCTGTGATCGAGGGCATTATGGATCAGGGCTGTGATGTTCTGGATATCGGCCTGGCTTCCACGCCGATGACCTACTTCGCCATCGGCAAGTACCCCTGTGACGGCGGGCTCTGTGTGACAGCATCTCACAATCCCAGCGAGTACATCGGTTTCAAGCTATGTCGCGAGGAGGCGCGGCCGCTCTCCGCGGCCTACGGAATTCCTGAGATTCAAGAGATGGTTGAGACGCAGGACTTGCCGGCCGTGGAGCATCGTGGCAAGCGAGACCAGCTGGATGCCGGGGAGGACTTCAAGGCCTGCATGCTTGGCTTCGCCGGTTCGATCAGGGCTCAGACCCTCGTGGTGGACTATGCCAACGGCATGGGAGCAAACGAGGGTCCGGCAATTCTCGCTGGGCTACCAGGATTGAAAGTGGTGCCCCTGTACGCAGACCTCGACGGGCGCTTCCCGAATCACGAAGCCAATCCACTGCATGAGCCAAATCTGGACGATCTTCGTGCCAAGGTGCGTGAGCATTCCGCGCCTATGGGCATCGCCTTCGATGGCGATGCGGACCGCTGCGCCTTTGTTGACGAAGATGGCCGGACGGTGCACGCGGACTTGATCACTGTGATCCTTGCACGTGGAATGCTCGAGCGTCACCCGGGAAAGGGGATCATCTACGATCTCCGTTCGTCGAAAGTGGTCGCCGAGGAGGTAACGCGCCTGGGCGGGCGCCCTGTCCGTGAAAGGGTGGGGCATTCCTTCATGAAGGAAACCATGCGCCGTGAAGATTGCATCGGCGGCGGCGAGCTCTCGGGCCACTTCTACTTCGCGGAAAACTTCTACACCGACTGCGGAATCTTGGCCTGCATCATGGTGCTCAATCAATTGAGCAAGGAAGGGCGTAGCCTCAAGGACTGCGCCGATGAGCTGCGGATCTACTCGCAGAGTGGGGAGACCAACTTCCGTGTCGAAGACAAAGCTGCGGTCATGTCGAAGGTCGAGGCGGCGTTTCCAGACGCATCCATCGATCATCTTGATGGTGTGACCGTCACCTATCCGGACTGGTGGGTGAACGTCCGTCCAAGCAACACCGAGCCATACCTTCGCATGTGCATGGAGGCCAATACGGAGGAAGTGCTGGCGGAGAAGAAGTTGCTGTTGTTCGAGATCCTCGGCGATCCCCTTTGAGGATGTGGCCGCGTTTTGCACCGCGACTCCGTCTATGAAATCCTGCCAGTGGAACTGATATGACCCGACATGAGAGCAAGCGAATCCGCGTTATCGGCGTGCCCATGGACCTCGGTGCAGGGCGACGCGGGGTGGATATGGGGCCCTCGGGAATACGGCTGGCTGGTCTGACGAGTCGCCTGAGCGCACTCGGGTATGTCGTGGTCGATGAAGGTGATCTGGACGTGCCTTCGCCTGAGGTCTGCGAGGCTGAGCCAGCGAACGCCAGATTCCTGAGCGAGATCAGGCAGGTCTGCGAGACCCTCTGCGCGCGGGTGGTCGATGTCCTGGCGGCAAACGAGATCCCGGTGATCCTGGGTGGTGATCACAGTATTGCAATCGGCTCAATCAGCGGCGTCGCCAAGTTCTACAAAGAACGCCAGGAGAAGATCGGGGTGATCTGGGTGGATGCGCACGCGGACATCAATACTCCGCAGAGCAGTCCGTCAGGGAACATCCATGGCATGCCCTTCGCAGTCTTGCTTGGCATGGGCGAGCCCTCGTTGGTAGAGCTCGGTGGTTTCGCTCCGAAGGTTGCGCCAGAGAACGCCTGCCTGATCGGGATCAGGAACTTGGACAAGAAGGAAAAGGGGATCGTCATCGAGTCAGGTGTGCATGCATTCACCATGCGGGACATCGATCAGCGTGGCATGGCTTCGGTCATGGAAGAGGCGATCGAGCGTGCTAGTGCTGGGACTGCTGGATTCCATCTCTCCTTTGATCTGGATGGAGTCGACCCGAGAGAAGCCCCCGGTGTAGGCACAGCCGTGCGTGGCGGCATCAATTGGCGGGAAGCGCACCTTCTTACTGAGATGGTTGCCGATTCTGGGCGGATGCTCGGATTCGAAATCACCGAGCTCAATCCGATCTTGGATCACGCCAACATGACCGGGGAGCTAGCGGTCGATATGGCCCTATCCGCGTTCGGAATGTCGATTCTCTGAGCCCTGGCTTCACTGCAGGATCAGGGCTAGCTCCTTTGGCAAGCGCGCTAGGGGAGCCTCTGGCAGAGCCAGCACTTGTCGGTTCCTGGCTGAGAGGAGCTTCGCCTTATACCGGCTGCCGAACCTGCCATCCTGCATCGCTCTGCTCAGAAGCTTCTCTGCCAGCTCGTAATGGATGGCGAGTATCGCCTCCATCTGTCGCAGAAAGGCCAAGCTCTCTTCCGCTGACTCGGGATAGAGCCCGAGGATGTAGTCCTTACCACCACTGCGCTCGGACGCTCTCTGTAGCAGCTTGATCAGAAGGTCTCGGTCGTCGAGTTTGGAAATGAGGCGCCGCAGGCTTGGGTATATCCGATCCTGCTCTGCGTCCGTGACGATGATCGCAGCCGCGGCGCGAAGGGTGATGGGATTGCGGGGATCCGTGGCCAGTGCAAAGCAATGGTCAAGAAATCGATCCGATGCCTGGCCAGTCCATTCCCTGAGCATGCTAGACAGGGGCTCCGGGGAGTCCTCCTCGAAAAGGTGCCTTTCCACTGCGGCTCGCATCGCACCCCCGCCAAGTTTCAGAATAGCTCGCATAGCCACGGCGGCTTCCATGGGGGCGCCTGATTGCAGGGCGCGATCAGCGATGTCCAAGACGATAGGCCTCCTGTGAGCGATGAGCACTTCAATCGCGGCCACTCTGGTCGAGGTATCCTTGTCATTACGCGCCAGATCCGCGATCAAGTCATAGCCCTGATTCTCCAAACTCAGGTCCTGGATTCTGATCTCGTCTAGACAGGCCTGTCTGGCCTCTGCACTGCGGTCACGGAGGAACACCGCGAGCTTCTCTCTGATCAGCGCCGGTGAAATCTTCCCCATGGCCCTGACGGTCAGGCCGCGTAGGACAGCATCGCGATTCGATGCATCATCCATGAGGGTTTCGAGGATTCGTCGGCGAGAGGGGTGGGGAGAGAGGCTCAGTCCATAGACAAGGGCGGACAGGCTAGGTCCGTGCCGGCGAGGGCTACCGCCGATTGCCTCGGCGAGATAGGCGTCGATGGATGGTGTCGGTTGTTCTTCTGGAAGCGCACCCAGCGCCAAAGCCGCTGTCGCATGTTCGGCGGATCCGAGAGCAGATTCCTCGAGGATAGAGCCGAGGAAGTCTTCTGAGCCTGGTGCTGCCAGAATGCCGACAGCGAGGATCCCGCGAATGCGAGCCTCGACGGCCTTGTCCTTGGCTACCTCAAGCAGTGGTCTGTGCAGACCGGATTGCCCACGCAAACTCAAGGCGATGGCTGCCTCACCCCTCAGAACTGGGTCATCGGATCTGAGGAGTTCTTCGAGCTGCCGGTCGGGTTCTGGCTCTTGCCCCTGAAGCGGGGTTGTGCCGAGGCTGAGGATGCACAGGAAGGTGGCTATGGATCTGTGGGCCGCATTCCCTTGCCGTGCTTTCCAGGTCACGCGCGTCCCAGGAACTCTCCATTCTCGGTGTTGACCTTGACCTTGTCTCCGGCCTTCACGTGGGCCGGCACCTTGAGGCTGTGGCCGGTCATGAGGATGGCGTTCTTTTGCACGTTAGCGACAGTGTCGCCACGGGCTGCTTCTTCGGCCTCTTTCACTTCCAAGACGACAGCTGCTGGGAACTGTAGACTCAGCGGTGATTCGTCCACAAAGAGCACGTCGACGTTGTCGCTCTCGAGCAGAAAGCGCTTCCCATCTTCCATGACATCATCACCGAGGTGGAACTGTTCGTAGTTCTCGTTGTCCATGAAGACGTGACCATTGCCATCTCTGTAGAGGTATTGGCAGCTCCGAGCATCCATGAAGACAGGTTCGATACTGTCCGAAGTGTTCATGCGAACTTCCTTCTGCCGGCCAGTTTTGAGATTTCGCAGGTTGAGGTGGTGGATCGCACGCCAATTGCCTGGGGTGACGTGATCGTACTTCACGATCTGGTACAGCTCTCCTTCGAATCGGATTACCATTCCGCGCTTGGCTTCAGTGACTCGCATTGCCATTGGGATAGTTCGCTAGCTAATTGGGTCTAATACTCTCGTCGACGGCTCGATGATTCGATGCCCAGGGCTTTGCGGTATTTAGTGACCGTGCGCCTGGCGATTTGCACACCGCTGCTGCCCAAGGCTTCAACCAATTGGTCATCGGACAAGGGGGTGGCTTTATCTTCTGCGTTGATGATTTGACGCAGCTTCTCCTTCACGGCTTGCTGGCTGACCATCTTGCCGCTATCCGTGACCGTGCCCCCAGAGAAGAAGCGCTTCATGTCGAAGATGCCCTGGGGTGTCTGGATGTACTTGCCCGATATTGCTCGGCTGACGGTGGAGATGTGAACACCGACTGCGTCAGCAACGTCTTGCATCTTCATTGGACTGAGATGCTGCACGCCGCGGCGTAGGAATTCGGACTGTCGGTTGACGATCTCAGTGGCAATGCGCTGGATAGTGCTCTGACGCTGGTGGACCGCCTCTATGAACCACTTTGCGGAGTCGATCTTGCGACGTAGATACTCATAGACCTTCGGGTCCGTCCGAGCTTCTTTGAGAAGACTTCGGTACGAAGCGGAGATGGCGAGCTCGGGGACGGAGCCTCGCTCGGTGCGCACTTCATACTTGCCTTCGACTTCGTCGACGATGACATCGGGCACCACCGTTGAGTTGCGACTCTGTGAGAAGGCCGAACCCGGGTGTGGGTTTAGGTGGAGCCGCAGATATTCCCAGCTCTCTTTGATGTCCTCGATCGTTGCGCCAGTCTCCTTGGCGATCTTGGGCAGCTTGTTCATGGCCAGGGCGTCGAGGTGGTTCTCGATCAGGATCCTGGTGAGTGGTCGGACGTAGCTCATCCGATCCAACTGCATGAGCAGGCAGTCGCGTAGGTTGCGCGCGGCGATGCCGGGTGGATCGAGGTGTCGAACAATGGAGATTGATTCCTCAGCAAGGGGGATTGGCACCAAGAGGTCTGTCGACACAGTCTCCGGGGTATCCGCGAGTCGACCGTCATCGTCGAGGGAGAAGACAATGTGCTCGACGACGCGGTACATCTCCGGCGAGATGTCCATGATCCGAACCTGTTCGAGGAGGTAGTCCGCAAGGGACATTCCTCGGTCAGGAGTGTTGTACAGGGCCTCGAGCCGTCGATCAGATTCTTCGGCGGATCCCGTGGTGCGCGGCTGCCGATCGATTCGCTGCTCGAGTTGCTCGATCTCGAGGTTGAATTCGGATTCCAGTTTCTCGCCAAGGGAGTCCTTGTCGGCCTGGTTGGAATCGCGCTCATCTCGGCTGAGCTCGCCATCTGCGGATTCAGCCGATGACTCCTTGAGCTCGAGGAATACGTTCTCCTGCAATTCCTGCTCGATTTGATCCTGCAGCTCGAACATCGGGCACTGCAGAATCTTCATGGCCTGAATCATCTGCGGCGACTGCACGAGTCGCTGTTCGGTTCGCAGGTGTTGGCTCAGTCCAAGTCGCATGTGCGTGCAGGCTAGTAGACCAGTGTGGTCGAATCAGTGCCAGAGCAGGAGTATAGCAGCGATTGGTGTTTCGTTGCCTGGCGCTGGCACGGTTGACCGCAGCGCATGATCTGGCCCAGGTGCTCCAGGTTTTATCCGAGGACGGCGGAGAGGTAGGAGCTATAGAAGCTGATGGCGACCATGGCAACGACAAGCACGGCGATGATGTACGAGCCAGTTCCCAAGGCCTTGGAGGCGCGCGTGACCTTGCGCCGGAGTACCTGCCGGCGCCGGTCCGCCGCCCGAAGTACTGCATCCTCCAGATTGCCGCTCAGCTCGGCCTTGCTGAGGAGGCCTTGGGTGTCGGCGCAGACTGCAGCCTCCATAGCGAGAGACTCAGCTAGTCCTGAACCTTCGGTCAAGTGACGGGAGGCATGGGTCAGACGCATGCGCAGCCATGCGACCGGGCAGGTTCGAGTGGCATCTTGGTGAGCCTCAATAATCGGTATGCCCGCAGCATACAGACCGTGCAGGGCCTCCAGGTAGGGGAGTTCGCCATAGTCCTGGAGTAGCCGGTGAAGGCCTGGGATGAGCTTGCCACTGCGTTCGGGGTTCGTCGGGATGCTTCGCAGGTACTGCCAGAGGCCAACCAACGCCAGGGCGATCAGGACGGCGACAGCCGTGAGCACGCGGCCACCGTTCGGGAACATCCCAAGATTGGTGAGGAGGAGGGTGACCAGAGCGGCCATGACTAGAACGAGGCTGGGGTAGCTCAACTGTCGGATCAGAAGCCGTTTGGTTTCAGCCAGGAAGCGCTTTGCTGCGGCCCTCTCTCTGAGAGCCCGCGGCAGCTCGCCGGCCCGTTCCGCCGCCTCGAGGATGCGTCGATCGAGGAGAGTGGTTGCAGGCCCATGACGCCGGATCTTTTCCAGCATGTTTTCACCCGCAGGGCCAGCCGGATCGCCGAGGAATAGATCCAGGTCGATTCCGGCGTCGAGAGCCTGAGCCAGATCCTCGAGCTTGTCAGCGTCACGGTCGTTTTGTCCAGGTCCTGGAAAAGCCATGTTGATTTCTAGCTAGGCGTAACAGTTTGCAAGACTACCACCATGTATGGTGTGCTCGGACGAGTTCGCATGCATAGTCATGCAAGTTCCCCGCAGCAACGTGCCTAGAGCTTCCGGAGGGGCACCTGGAAGGCCCTATCCAAGTGGGAAGGTCTCTGAAAATCTGTGGAGAGAACTGTTGAAACTTTGGGAAAAGGTGGCAACATGCAAGCACTGGTTGGCCAGCACCTGAACACTTGGATGCGACCTGACCGGGTCGAGCCTTGGCTCGATCGACGAGATACAAAAGAGAAC
>JAJFFD010000031.1 GCA_021776805.1 Planctomycetota bacterium | reverse complement strand
GTACCCCAAGATCGATCGCATCCATAAGTACGGTTGGACGGGAGCTGCGCGCCACTTCTTGATCTCCAGCTACAAGCTGGGAAGAGATCGTAGGCGGACAACCCTTCTCCTGGTCGCCTTCCACCGTGACCCGGCGCGGGTCGAGATCCTCTCGCAGTACTCGCCTGACTTCGAAGTGCGTGACTTTGCTTACTACTACCCGGAGCAGGCCCTGTTTCTCCTCGACGCGAGGTTGCCGGTCATCAGCCGAGTGGAGATGGCAGCGGATGCCAGGGAGTTTCCCAGTGCCGATCTCTGGCGGGAGATCCTCGATGACAGCAAGCTGCCGGGAGCAAGTCGGAACGAAGCATTTAGTTTCGTTGTTCCTTCTGAGGGTGAACCCACCGGGCTGCGCGTCTCGACCGGTTTTTCGAACTGTGTCGGCGGCATGCCTACGGTCTCCCGCCTCATCGAGAGGGATGGATACTGGCGGGCAGAGGTCATTCCCAGTGCAGCATCCCAAGCTTGGCGACTACCCTCGTCACCGGATCCCGGTAAGGCGAGCACCTCAGCGGAGGAGAACCAGTCAGAAGACTGCGTCCTCGATCGCCGCAGTCGAGCTTTCGAGCCAGACTCGATCAGGATCGGTGAGAGTCGACCGTTCGGACAGGCGCGCTCAGGGGGCACGGAGTATCGAATACGAGTCCCGGTCAGTGCTGTGGGCAAGGACTGGTGGCAGCGCAGCGCCGAGGTCTGCTTGTATTGGGCTGTGGCGCCGGAGAGCGCACCTTCCTTGGAGCAACATCAAGGGGAACACGCGATCTTCGCACCCATGGGGGCGGTTGGGAGTGTGCAGCTGAAGTTCAATCAGGGGCGTCTGCAGGAACCGATGGTTGCGCTGCCCTTGACCGATGCGCGCATGGCGAATGGGGGAGTGCTGTATATGCAGGTCTTGGTTCGGTCTGAGGAGCAGATCGCTCTGTCGGAGGTGTTCGTCACGAAGCTCGTACCGGCATGGGAAGGGATTGGGATTGACTGGGTGGAGGCAGAGGAAGTGGCCGCAGAGGCTCGGGCAAGTTGGGACCTAGCCAATCGACGGCTGAACTTGGAGAAGCGATGAGCTTCGAGTTACCGAAGGCCTTCCGGGTTGCGATGATCCTCGCCCTGGCTCTCCTGTCGAGACAGAGCTTGTCGGCGCAGAGATCCGCCAGCTATGAAGTGCCGGACGAACAGGGATTGGTCGAGGTCTCCTACGGGGGCTTGCTCAGCTGGCAGCTGCTGAATGAGAAGCTGCCGGAATACGTCCCGATCCTCAATGAGCAACTTCCCATCGCTCATGTCCTGCGGGTTCTTTGGACAGGGTATGAGCGCCGCTTTCTGGTCATGGGCATGCAAGCCGATCGCCAGCTCGGGATGCGGACGATTCTGCTCCTTGACATGGAGCGAGATCCGGAACGAATTGAGCTTCTCGCCACCGCGCGCAATGACTTCAATCCCAGCCATATCGCTTACAGCGAGGCTGATCGATCCCTGTTTCTGTACGACTCCATTCGTCAGGTCGTGTTTTGTGCCGACTTTCAAGCGAGTGCAGGCAAGTTACCCGCTCGAGACAGCTTCACAGATGTCATCGACGGCACTCAGCTGGCTTTTGGGTGGCCCAACAAAATGAGCTACGCAAGGCTGGATGGGGAGCTGTCATTCGATAGCTCTCCCAACCTGTCCTATGGCCTGTATCTTGGTGGGATTCCAACCGGCGAATTCCATCTGTTCGGACGGTACCGCCTGCTGAATCCAAATGGTCGCTGGCAAGCCTTCGCTGAGTTCATGGCTGGGATTCCATTTCCAGGTCGGCTGTCAGTGTCCAATCGTGATCCTTTGATTGCCGAGCTTGCTGAGTCCGAGTGCCGTATCTACCGCTTGGGTCCAACTGCACGGCCAGGATTGGTCTCCGAGGGCAGGGTGGAGCCTCTGGGTCGGGGATCGAGCGGCGGCTTCGTGGACTTCCCTCTGCCGTCTGCAGGGCTCGTTCCCGGTGAACGCTATTCGGTTGTTAATCCTGAGGAGTTGGAAGCACTCGCCACGTTGCAGAATGCGGGCGATTGGGAAGGGGGTTCCATCGGGGAGTTCAAGACCTACGACATCACCGGGCGTAGCTTTCGACCCGATGACCTTCGCCTAGGCTCATTCCAGATAATGGGACGCTCCGCGATAGGCAACCGAGAGATGCGCGTCTTCATCTCGGTTGGCAGTGTGGGTGCTGACTGGGCAGGAGCCGAGTACGAACTGAGTCTGCTCTGGGCCATGGGCAAGGCAGGTGGGGAGAAGCCCCTGGAGATGTATGGGGAGTGGGCCTTGCTCAAACCGTTGGGAGGAGAAACGAAGGACTTGGGAATCAGGCGATGGGGGGCCAGCCACTATCGGTTGGGTGAATGGAGCTTTCCGATGGTGGATGAACGGCTCGAGGTTGGGGACTTGCTGTATTTGCAGGTCATCGCCAGGTCCGGAGAGGACATGGCCTTGTCTGAGGTCTTTGCCACGACGATCTTTCCGGCGCGAGAAGGTGCGGAGTTCGAAGTGACGGAGGGAGGGGAGATGCCCGACGAAACGCGGCAGCGCTGGGAAGAAGCAAAACTGCGCTTGGTGAAGGAGAAGCGATGAAATCCGTCAAGATCCGAGCTCTCGCGATTGTAGCTCTCATTCTTCTGCTAGGACTCCCCTCTGCTCTCACTGCCCAACGAAAGGCCGAGTACGAATACCAAGGCGAGAAGGCCCGCCTCGAGATCTCAGAGACCGGTGAGCTCGAATGGGCGCGCGACACGGACCACTTCGAGACTCCGGAGATCTGGCTGCGTGCTGAACTCGACATCGACCGGGTCTGGCAGGTCGAGTGGACCGGGTACGAGCACCGACACTTGGTGCTCGGCTTTGATAATCACTCGGACCGTCGCGAAGGCGTGTTGCATCTCGTCGAGCTAAGACGAGAGCCAGTGAGTATGAAAGTGCTTTCCACCATGCGCAGTGAGGTCGACTTCTTCAAGTTGAGGTTCAGTGCCGCCGACAAGCTTCTCTTCCTCTTCGACTACGATCGCAAGTCGGTCTTCCACGCGAACTTCGACGCTAGTATTGGTGGGTTACCTGAAGAGGAAGCGTTGGAGGAGATCATCGATGGCAGCAAGCTCGAGTTCGGAGATCCAGCCGGAATCTCATATTACGAACTCGATGAGTGCAGGCTGCTCGACTTGGAGCCAGAGGGTACGAGGGGCCTCTTGCTGAATAGAGTGGACACCGGCGATTTCCATCCCATGGGCATGTACCGAGTCGTCCGTCTGAATGGCCATTGGGAAGCTCTTTACGACAAAGCTCTGAGTTCCTGGAAGCCTGGGCTCCTTAGTGTGTCGAGTTCCGGACCCCTGCGTTGCTTTGGTCCGGGCGGAGGCTATCGCCTCCTCCGCCTAGATTCTGCCGATGGTCCGGTGGAGGTGGCGCGTGGCACGTCGGCAGAGAAGAGCGCGCCTTACAACGTCGGCATATTCAGGATCAACCTGCCGGCCAAGGGACTCGTTCCAGGGGGGCGTTACGTAGTCGTGGATCCGGAAGAAGCGGAGGACTACGAGAAGGACCTTGGCGGCTCGCGCGAGTTCCATGCTCTCTTTCGAGCGGGACGAGCCTTTGAGCTGGATTCGCTGCGACTGGGCAGGGGGCAAATCCATCATCGTGCCAACTTGGGTATGGGGGCCTATCCGATCTCGATCAAACTGGGTTCATCGCGCCGGCGGTACTGGGAGCCAGTAGTCAATGTGACTCTGTATTGGGCTCTGGCCACTGCCGAACAGGGGCCTCCTCTCGAAGAGCACGGCGAGTACGCTCTCTTGCAGGCACAGGGAGCCTGGTCTCACGATGTGCGCTTCGAGATCAAGAAGCCGAATCGAACAATCAGGTGGTTCCCTGACCTCTTGGATCAGCGCATGCGGGCCGGCGACCTTCTCTACCTCCAGATCCTGGCGACAGACGGAAAGGCAATGGCGTTGTCGGGAGTGTTTGCTACGACCTTGTTCTTGGATGGCGAGGAGCCTGAGCTTGATCAGAAGACACTTGGAGAGATGGGTGCGGTGAGTGAAGGGACTTGGCAGATGGCGAAAGGGAAGCTGGAGAATCGCTGAGTAGTACTGCGCCGCTTGATTGCAGAACCGCAGTACCCAGGGTGCTGTCCAATCAGTACCCTTCGCACCAATACCAATCCCCCCGGAGATGCTTGTTGCGCTCCTCCCTGAACATATGGGACTCCACTCTTCCCGAAGGGCTGTACACAACCCCGATCGCGCCTGACAGTCGCGCGTTACGATAGAAGAGAACGCCAAAGGGGTCGCGCCTCACATCGACCCTAGCCCCAGCCACGTCAACCGCAGTCGGCTTTCCATTCTTAGCCAACTCTACCTGCTCGCGATAGCTGCCATGCATTCGCAAAAAGTAGCTGTACTGCGCGGCAGTAAAGCCCGCGTAGGTCGCAGGCAGTACCGCCAACTCGAGGCCGAGGATCGCAATGCCGACCGCCCTTAGCTCGCGGCGCAACAGCCCCTTGAGAAGCAGCAGGCCGAAGTAAGCCAGGCTGAGCAGTACCGCCAGTAGCAGGCAGAGAATGGTTCCCAGATCCGTGACTCTATCAAACCGGAACAAAGTCGGAGCAAGCGCAAGGCATCCAAACATGGTGGTAAGAACCGCGCGTCGCTGCAGCAAACTCTGCACCCTTCGTTTTTCTGCGCACACTTCACCCATGCATCTCGCATGGGACGAAGCTCAGTCCCCGCTCATTCCCTTAACTTCCCCAGCCCCAAGGTACCCCGCCAACCTCTCCCGCATCACCTCCACCGCTTCCCCACTCTCATCCATCAAGAGAAAGTCCCGCCCGTTCTTCGCCGCAGCCTCACCAAAGCTCCCACTGCCCGCAAAGAAGTCCAAGCACAGATCCCCGGGCTTCGAGTGCACCTTCACGATCCGCTCCAGCACCCCCAAGGGCTTCTGCGTCGCATACCCAGTACGCTCCTTCGCGTTCGGCGCCACGATCGTGTGCCACCAGACATCCGTCGGCGTCTTCCCCCTTGCCGCCTTCTCCTTCCCCACCAGACCCGGCGCCATGTACGGAATGCGATCCATGGCCTCAAAGTCGAAGACGTAGCCCTTCGGGTTCTGCACGTACCACAGAATGTTGTCGTGCTTCGCGGACCAGCGACTCTTGCTCCGCGCCCCGTAGTCGTAGGCCCAGATGATCTCGTTCATGAAGGACTCACGCCCGTAGATCTCATCCAGCAAGACCTTGCAGTAGTGCACTTCCCGCGGATCCACGTGGAAGAAGAAGCTGCCATCCTTTGCCAGGACCCGCTTCGCTTCCCGCAACCTCGGCTCGAGAAAGCCCAGGTAGTCATCGAAGGAATCCCCGAAGCTACTCTCCCCTAACTCCTCGGTCCGGTAGCGATGGCCACCGAAACCGCGGCGATCCCCCTCCGAATCGCGCACGGTCTTGAGCCGCTTCCGCGACTGTTCTTTCCCCGTGTTGAAGGGCGGATCGACGTAGATCAACCTGGCGATGCCGGCGGGAAGTTCCCGCAGCAAAGCCAGGTTGTCACCGTGCAGGATCCGGCCCTGCACCCTTCTCAGCGATTGCCTCCGTCGCGCTTGGCGGAGGCCTCGCTGGGGGCCTTCATCACGTAGCGGTTGAGCCAGTCGATGGTCTCTGCTTGCACGTGCAGGACCGACTCCTTGGCCCGGTAGCCATGGCTCTCATTGGGGAGCATGACCAGGCGGGCCTTACCACCATGGCCCTTGATGGCATGGAAGAGGCGCTTGGACTGGATGGGGAAGGTGCCCGAGTTGTTGTCGACTTCGCCGTGGATGAGCAGGATGGGCTCGTCGATCTTTGGGGCATGCATGAAGGGAGACATGGCGAAGTAGATCTCCGGTGCCTCCCAGTAGGTGCGGCGTTCGTTCTGGAAGCCGAAGGGAGTGAGGGTGCGGTTGTAGGCACCACTACGGGCGACGCCGGCGCGGAAGAGATCCGAGTGGGCGAGCAGGTTGGCGGTCATGAAGGCGCCGTAGCTGTGGCCAGCGATGGCCATGCGATCTCGGTCGGCGATGCCCATGTCCACGGCCTTGTCGACAGCGGCAGCAGCGCCATCGACGAGCTGCTGGATGTAGGTGTCGTTGGAGGTTCGGCCTTCACCGATGATGGGCATGGTGGCGTTGTTGAAGACCGCGTAGCCGCAGAGGAGCAGCATCAGGTGGGAGGATCCACCCATGCGGTTATAGCGGTGCTGGGAACCGCTCACCTGGCCGGCGGTGGCGGCGGATGAGAACTCCACCGGGTAGCCCCAGACCAAAGTGGGCAGGCGCTGACCTTCCTTGTAGTCAGGCGGCAGATACATGGTAGCGCTGAGAGGCACACCGTCTTCGCGTTCGTAGGTGACGAACTTCTTGGTGATGCCCGCGGTGAGCTTGGCGACTGGATCCGTGAAGTGAGTGACCGCCCGGCTCTCACCGCTCTTCGTATCCACGATGAAGTAGTTCGGGAACTCGGTCTTGGACTCGCGGCTGATCAGAAGCTTGCTGCCGTCTGGGCTCAGCAGGTCCGTGACCGTCTCGTACTTGTCCGCTGCGGAGTGGAAGAGCCGCTGCTTGGCGCCAGTGCTCAGGTCCCAGTGGTCGAGGAAGGGGCGATCGCCCTCTGGGCTCGAGCCGGGGCCGCGGGTGAAGATGGCGTCACCGGTCTGACGCATGACTACTTGCCCTCTGGCGTTCATCTCCATCACTGGCTGACCCGGGTTGCTGTAGCGCTCCTGGGTGGATTGTTCGTGGATGAGGCTGGGTTCCACCGAGTGGTCGCGTGGATTCGTGCGCCAAATGCGCATCCAACGCTTCTCCATGTCGACGGTGGTGATCAGGGCCAGGTCGCCATTGGCGCCAAAGCTCGCGCCGCTGAAGCCGCGGCCGCCAGCTCTGAAACGGAAGCCGGTTCGCAGCCATTCCTTGGGCTCGCCAGTGAATGGTGCGGCCAGGAGCATGATCTTGTCGCGCTTCTCGACCTTGGCGCGAGGGTCGCCGCCGTCCAGGGCTTCGGTCCACATGAGAGTGGCGTCTTCCGTGGGAATCCAGGCGGCGCTGCGCCGGCCGGTGATCACGCCACCGATGGGCACCTTATCAGCGATACCATGCTCGCTGATCTTGCTGAGCTCCTTGCCGTTGGCCGCGTCGACCACGGCCACCCTCTGTGGGAATGAACCGGAGGTGACCAGGAAGGAGAAGGGGCGCTGGATGTTGGTGACCAGCACCTGCTTGCCGTCCGGGGAAGGCACCGCCGATCTGACGATGGCCGGTCCACCGAGGGCCTGCATCTTGCCGCTGCTCGGATCGATGATGGCCAGTTGGCTGGTGGCGTAGTACTCGAAGAGGTCCGCGTCCCGCTCGTTCTGCAGCAGGTCCTGGTAGGTGCGCACCATGGC
>JAJFFD010000004.1 GCA_021776805.1 Planctomycetota bacterium | reverse complement strand
CGAGAAGAGGACGCAAGGCGTTCTCAGTCTACTCGGATCTTCGACAACCTGCGCGAAGTGCCGCCTCGACTTTGCAGACAGTCACTTGATTCGGATCTGCAGGTCTTGGTAGACACGACCCAACTCCAAGTCGACCGTGGTAGATTCGCCCTGCTGATCCATGGCCTCGATCTTGGCATGGCCGGGCAGCGTGCACTCGAAAAAGAACTCACCCTTGTTGTTGGTTAGCGTGATCCAAGGCGCGTAGAGAACGCTCGCCACGTCAAAGCTTTCGGGCCACTCCCCCCGGATGCAGCCAAGGCTGAGTACGTCGGTGCTTGAAAGCCTCTCTCGCGAGCCCAAGAACTTCTCATCAATGGTCAATCGCAGTTTAACTCCCTCCGCAGGCCTGCCATCCTCATGGTTGACTGTTCCCGAAAGGGTGGAACTCGCTCCCGCCTCAACTCTCCTTTCTGTTGAGCTTGGAGTCATCAAGGGATCTAAGCGCTCGCCACTGACCATCCCAAACCACCTGTCCTCCGGCAGAAAGCCTTCCGCAGTGATGTAGACGCTCAGACTTCCCCTCTCGCCAGGCAAGTCAGGGATCTTGTAGCTTCCATTCTTGTCACTGATCGTGCAGAGCTCATCCAACTTGATCACTTCATCCGGCCACAGAGGTGGTCCACTCGGGTGCTCGTAGACGAGTAGTTTCGCACCTACAATCGGCCTGCCGTTCCCTCGGGTGCGCACGACCCCTGACATGTTCGGGCGTGGCTGTGTCTCAGCCTCATCCGGTAAGCGCTCAGACTTCACAGTTAATGGCGCTGAGCTCAGGTCCTTTGGCGCAACTTTCCCCACCAAGGCCCAAGCACAAAGGCCGAGCAACAACACAACCAGAACTGCAACAAGCGCACGCAAGACCCCCCCAGTCTACGCCAAACTCCCCCCTACAGTGACCGCAGCGCCGCGTTCACGTCCCCACCTTCCGCCAAACCCTTGTACTTCCCCATCCAGGCCTTCATGAACCTGCCCATGTCTTTGGGGCCCTCGTACCCAATCTCCCCAGCCAGCTCGCGCACCTTCGCCAGCAACTCCTCCCCACTCAATGTCGCCGGCAGATAGCCCTGCACCACCTCGATCTCGGCTTTCTCCTGATCGGCGATGTCCTGGCGATCGGCCTTCTCGGCCTGGTCCACCGAGTCGCGACGGGTCTTCACCGCCTTGCGAAGGACAGCCAGCTCCTCCTCTTCGTTCAGCTCATCCGACTGACCACGGAGCTGCTTGTCCTTTAGGTCGGCTATGAGCAGGCGGATGACGCCAAGGCGGAACTTCTCCCCTGCCTTCATCGCTGCCTTCATGTCGGCCGTGAGTTGATCCTGGTACTTGCCCATGAGGTATCCAGGTTAGGGCCGCCTGAGCTGCGATCAATCGCGTAGGCGGTATCCGACCTTACGGACGGTGATGATGTGTTGTGGTTTAGCCGGATCCTTCTCCAACTTGCGGCGCAGTTGGGCGATGTGGGTGTCCACGGTACGGGTGGTGATGTTGCCTGCGTGGCCCCAAACCCGAGTGAGAAGGTCATTGCGGGAGATGACCTGGCCGCGGTTTTCGCAGAGGGCGAGAAGCAGATCGAACTCCTTGGGGGTCATGGGGAGCTCTTCGCCAGCGAGGGTGATCGAGCGGGAAGGTCGGTCGATGCCGACCTGGCCGAAGCCGAGGCCAACGTCCGCCTCGGCCTTGTTGCTGGCATGGGAGCTCCTTCTGAGAAGGGCATCGACGCGGGCGAGAAACTCCATGACGCCGAAGGGTTTGGTCACGTAGTCGTCCGCACCAAGACGGAAGCCGCGAACCTTGTCCATCTCCTCGCCACGGGCGCTGAGGATGAGAACCGGTATCTCCTTGTCATCCCTTCGCAGGTGACTGAGAACGCGGAAGCCATCCATATCAGGAAGCATGAGGTCGAGTATGAGCAGGTCGAGGCCGCCGGCCTGCAGCCGCTCCAGGCCGGCCACGCCATCGCGGCAGACTTCGACCTTGTGGCCTTCGATCTCCAGGTTGTTGGCCAGACCCTTGGCGAAGGTCTCGTTGTCTTCGATGAGGAGGATGCAGGTCATGCTGCGTCACCTTCGGTGGCAAACTCGAGAACGAAGCGAGCGCCACCCTCCGGATTGTCGACGACGAAGGCCCGTCCACCATTCTGCTCGGTGAGCTCGCGGACCAGGGCGAGGCCGATGCCGGTGCCGGTGACCGCCGGGTCGAGGGAGGGGGCTCGCCAGTAACGCTGCCAGATCCGCCTACGATCCTCCTCTCGAACCCCGGGTCCCTGGTCATCAACCTGCACCTGCAGGAGATCGCCCTCATCGAGAAGGGTGACGGTGATCTTCTGGCCCGGGGGTCCGTACTTGAGGGCGTTGTCGAGAAGGTTGATCAGCACTTGACGGAACGCATCCGGGTCGAGGTCGATGCTCGGACATGCTTCGAGATCCAGGTCGATCTCGACCTCTTGGGCTGCGGCCATGGGTCGAAAGCCGACGACGACTTCGTCGATCAGGCGGGCAAGGTCGGTGGCGCGCATGGCGACTTGAACTCCCCTGCGATCCCGACGGGAGAACTCGAGCACGTTCTGCACGAGTCCGTCGAGGCGGCGGGCCTCCAGGTCGATGATGGCGAGAGAGTCCTTGGCCTCCTCTTGATTGCGGACGCGGCCGAGGAGAAGAGTCTCGGCGTAGAGACGGATCTGAGCCAATGGGGTGCGGAGCTCGTGGGAGACGCTGGCGATGAATCCGGAACGCAGCCGGGTGAGCTCGGATTCGCGCAATAGGATCCAAAAGGCAAGGATGGCCAGAATGACCGTGCCCACGAAAAGTCCGATGAGCAGTGGATAGCGGGGTGCGGGCAGGCCACCGATGATGAGACTGGCCGCTGCATCGGGGGAGATGCCGACCTCGACCTGCAGAGCTCCGTAGCGCGCTGACATCTTGCGCCGGGCGCTGATCATCTCGCCGTAGCCAGTCTTCTCGGCGTCTAGAAGGGCTTCCCCGTCCGGGCTGAACACACGCAGCCGGAGGGCCGAGTCGTCGGTGATACGTTCCGCCAGGGACGCGGGCAGGGCTGGGCCGAGGGCCTGCGAAGCTTCGAGCCAATCCCTAAGCATTTCGCTGTCGAACTCGACGCCTACCAGATCGGTCGGTTTGAAACTCTCAGGCACGGAGGGCATGGCGAAGAGCAAGACCCGCAGTTGCTTGCCGTCATGGAGGACCCGCAGTTGCGGGGCGTAGTCGATGGGGTCCGCAGAAACTTCACTGAGGAAGACTTCGCACTCGGTGAGGAGCCACTCGTGCTCCACGTCCGTCTGCTGGTCATGGGCGAAGATCATGTCCGCCTCCTGCGAGGAGTATCGAAAGAGACTGCGGGTGTGGCGCACACCCAGGTCATCCTTGGGTGCCATGCTGGCGATCAGCGGAAGGGCGGCGGGAAAGGGCTCGGTAAAAGCGCGCGCCAGAGAAGTGATCAAGGCATAGGTCACCTGCCGATCGAAGGCCCCGTTGCTCCGCGTTATGAACAGGTCCGCTCCCATCTCCGCATGATCGAGAAGCACCTGCTCGGCGGTTGCCCGATGGGATCCCGCTTCTTCGATGGCCAGCAAGGCGAGACTCCCGACCATACCAAGCATGCCGAGGAGGAGGATCGAGAAGATCAGCAGGCGGCTTCGCCACCAAGGCATGCCGGGTTCGGATCCCCGGCGGCGACGGGCTGACTTCTCGGCAGGGGACATCGCTAGGAGCATAGTCCGGCTGCGAGGAGCGGGTAGGCAGGAAGCCGCCTGAGCGAGCAGACCTGACGATTCCATAACATTGCATGGACCCGTCGCTGACCAGGACAGGAAGTCCTGGTCAGCAGTTGGCGAGAATCAGCAGTAACTGCCTCAGCGACGGCGCCGCGCGGCGGCATCTGCAGGGTCGAGAGTGCGAGGCTGCGCCTTCGGGTCCAGTGCCCGGAGGATGCGGGCTCGCATGTCCTCGAGGTGCATCCAAGTCATGTTGTCCGATGCAGAGCTACCGCTGCGCGCAATCAGATCGAGAAGGAACTCCAGATCACCGCGGGTCAGAGCCGGCAGGTCGGTTGAGCTGTCCTCGTTATTGATCTGATCCGAGAGAACATCGATATGGGCACGCTGCAGATTGCGACGATAGAGGCTGATACTGAAATCCTCCGCACCGAGCTCGCTCCAGATACCGGAGCGCAGATCCTCCATCATCTCGCTTGGCTGGTAGGCCTCTTCGGGCGTGAAGGCCGCATTCTCGGCCATGCGCTTGATCCGTTGATCACTCACCAGAGAACGTAGCAGTCGGCGCTGGCCATTGAGGATTCGATCCGCTGCGCCCGAAGCTTCGAGGCGAAAGAGGATGTCCTTGTCCAGGAGTTGCTCCGGAGTCTTGAAGGCGTGTTCCTGCAAAAACTCCATGGCCGTCTTCTGCTGAGCCGCGGTCTCCGGATGGAAGACACGGTCAGCATCGCCAAACCAGAGATTCTTGCGCTGCACACCACCGATGACGTTGGCAACATGCGCGAGCTCACGATCCCGCTGGCGAACCAACTGCTCATACATGTTGTCCAGGAGAGAATAGTCCTCACCTGGCTTGCAAGCGGCCTTGACCAAGTAGCTGGCAACTCGGTCGATGTTCTTCATACCCATGC
Organism: Planctomycetota bacterium; assembly: GCA_021776805.1. GTDB lineage: Bacteria > Planctomycetota > UBA1135 > UBA1135 > UBA2386 > JAJFFD01. The sequence goes on along the minus strand of JAJFFD010000004.1, from coordinate 39,040 downwards.
TGGTGGCCAGGATGGGATCAGAGCCGAGATCCTCGGTCTGCTGCGATGGATCCTCAGAAGGGTTGGCATTGCCAAAGCGCAGGGTCGGGTCTTCGACTTGCTTGGCGATGAGCGTGGCGAGATGCTTCTTCTCCTGCTCAGAGCTGCTGTTCGCTTCGAACTGGCGATAGCCCCAGTTCACGGCGAATTCGTCGTAGGGGCCGATGATCGGGATCAGCCTGGCGCCGTCCCCGGGCTGGGCCACGTAGTTGAAGCGGCCATAGTCCATGATCGAAGCTTCGGTGCCGAACTTGGCGGTAAACTCGGCGCTGCGCAGCTGCTCCACTGAGTAGGAGTTGCTGGCCTTCATGTTGTGCGGGAAGCCAAGAGTATGCCCGACTTCGTGTGAGACTACATAGGCGAGGAGCTCGCCGACCAAGTCATCGGGCATGGGCAGCTGCTGCGCCCTTGGATCCATGGGCGATGCCTGAACGAAGTACCAGTCACGCGCGAGCTTGAGCACGTTGTGATACATGATGATGTCCGACTCGAGGATCTCACCACTGCGCGGGTCGTGCACATGTGGGCCCATGGCATTCTCCACCGTTGAGGGGAGCCAACGAATGGTCGAGTAGCGGGCATCCTCCGCATCCCAATCCGGGTCTTCTTCGACGCTCGGCGGGTCCTTGGCGATGATGGCTTTGGCGAAACCAGCCTTTTCGAAGGCCGGTTGCCAGGCCTCAATGCCCTTGCGAACCCATGGGCGCCACTTGTCCGGGATGCCGCGCCCGAGATAGAAGGCGATGGGCTTGATAGGCTCGGAGACATCTGCGTCCGGGTCTTTCTTCTCCAAACGCCAGCGGGTGATGTAGCGCACACGTTCGACGCCATGCTCATCCGACGCATAGTCCTCGAAGTTGACCGAGAAGTAGCCGACGCGTTCGTCATGCAGGCGTGGGGTCATGGGCACCTCGGGCAAGCGCACCATGCTATGGTGCAGCAGAACCGTCACACCACCCTGGCTGGGATCACCGCGGCCACCACGTCGGCCACGAGCAGGAGTAGCGTTGTTGCCACCCCCGAGCTTGTAGGTCATCAAGACCTTGGTCTCCAAGTTGTCCGGAAAGGCGCGGAACTTCTCGATGAAGCTGCGGCTCTTGTCCACGGAAGAAGCGCTCAACCGTCGCTTGGCGCTGAACTCGGGGAGATCGTCCTTGAACAAGCCAGTGACTTCGATCACCGGAGCCTTGTTCGGCCCCCAGCTCTTTACGGCCAGAGTCGCGATGATGGGCTCGAGAGAGGTGTTCTCCACGGACTGCGCCACCGAGTCATCCGCCTGCGCGCGAATCCGGTGCTTCACGTCGCGCAAGAGAACGTCCTCGTCGCGGAGCTCCCAGCGCACGACCCGATTGCCCACCGAAGTGCCGCCATAGCCATGACCAGCCTGCGTCTGCGCAATCTGCGTGACCCAGAGGAGTTCCTTGCCGAGGGCTTCGGCGGGGATCTCGTAGTAAAGGCTGTCCTTGACCTGGTGGATCTTGAACAGGCCTTCCTCGGTCTTCGCCTCCTCAGTGATCAGCTCCTCATAGGGCTTGATGCTCTCGGCCTTCTTCTCCTTGTCTTGGCCCGGTCCACCTAGCCCGCCTCGACCGGGTTTGTCATCCTGGGCTGACATAGCCGAAAGGGCTACGAAGAGAGCTGTAGCGAGAGAGAGGGCAGTGCGCATGGTTTTCCTCGGTTAGGTGTGGAGGCGCATCATACGCCATCCCGAGGAGAATCCAGGGATGTGGCCCGAGGGCCGCGGCTTCTAGGTCGCGGCATCCTCGGGAGCGTCCTCTTCCTTGGGCACCTTGGCCACCGAAACCAGCTTGTCATCGCCCCGTAGGTCGATGCAGCGCACACCCTGCGTATTACGGCCGATCTCACTGATGCCATCAGCTGCGGTGCGCACCACCTGACCACCGGTGGTGATCATCATGATGTCGTCGCCAGCCGAAACCGTCAGCAGGTTGACCACCTTGCCGTTGCGCTCAGTTGTGCGGATGTCGTAGAGGCCCTGACCACCGCGGCCCTGGACTCGATAGTCGACCACCTTGGTGCGCTTGCCATAGCCGTTCTCACAGACGGTGAGCAGACTCTGCTTCTCGTCAGCGATCACCATGCCGACCACCCGGTCACCTTCCTTCAGTCGAATGCCGCGAACGCCACGAGCAGTGCGGCCCATGGCCCGGGCATCCGCCTCATCGAAGCGAATCGCCATACCATCGCGAGTGCCGAGAATGACACTCTGCCCGGCACTGGCAAGACCGACACCGATGAGCGTGTCGTCCTCCTCCAAGCCCACCGCGATGATGCCGCCCCGCTTGGGACGACTGTAGGCCTTGAGCGCAGTCTTCTTGATCAGACCACTGGCCGTCGCCGTGATAAGCGCCTGATCGTCGAATTCCTCCACGCGAAGGATCTCGCAGATGCGTTCACCCTCCTCCTGGGTGTGCACGACGTTCGCGAGAGCGCGACCACGCGCAGATCGGCCAAACTGCGGCAGCTGATAGACCTTGCGCCAGTAGACGCGGCCCCGGTCGGAGAAGAAGAGGAAGTAGTCGTGGGTACTCGCCACGAAGAGGTGCTCTACGAAGTCGCCCTCGCGCGTGTCGGCACCGGCGATGCCCTTGCCGCCACGGCCCTGACTTCGATACTGATCGAGTGAGGTTCGCTTGATGTAGCCATTGTGGCTCACCGTCACGACCATCAGCTCTTCGTTGATCAGATCCTCGGCAATGAACTCCGTAACCTCTTCGTCGGAGATCACCGTACGACGCTCATCACCGTAGGACTCGACCATCTGGTCCAAGTCCTCTTTGATCAGATCGATCACCCTTTGCCGATCTCTGAGAATGCTCTCGTACTCACGGATGCTGGCCTGAACCTCTTCGAACTCGGCCTCGAGCTTTTCGATCTCCAAACCGGTGAGCCGACCGAGGCGCATGTCCAGGATCGATCGCGCCTGAATCTCACTGAGCTCGAAGCGCTCGATCAGGCGCTGACGCGCCTCCTCCGAGGATCGAGAACTCTTGATGATCTCCACCACCTCGTCGATATTCGACACGGCGATGCGGAGGCCCTCGATGATGTGCAGCCGCTCCTGCGCCTTGCGCAGCAGGAACATGGTGCGCCGCCGAATGACATCCGTGCGATGATCGCGATAGGACTCGAGCAAGCGCTTCAGTCCGAGGGTGCGCGGCTGACCACGATCAATGGCCAGGTTGATGACGCTGAAGGTGGTCTGCAGGGGGCTCAGCTTGAAGAGCTGATTGACGGTCACCATGTGATCGTCGACGCCGCGCTTGAGCTCGACTACCAGGCGAAGACCAACGCGATCGTTGGTCTCATCGTTCACATCCGAAATGGTGTCGATCTGACCGTTCTTGGCCAGGGTCGCGATGCGCTCGAGGATGGTGTTGACCTTGACCTGGTAGGGCACCTCGGTGAAGACCAACTGTCGACGGTTGCCGCGCTCTTCAACTTGATACTTGCTGCGCACCACAACCGAGCCGCGGCCCGTGGCATAGGCATTCCTGATGCCGTTGCGCCCCATGATGATTCCCCCTGTGGGAAAGTCGGGGCCCTTGACCAGCTCGAGCAGAGACTCCGTATCTACCTGCGGGTCATCGAGCAGGGCATGCATGGCCGCTGCGACTTCGCAGAGGTTGTGCGGTGGCAGACTCGTTGCCATACCCACCGCGATGCCCGTTGCCCCGTTACAGAGCAGGGCAGGAAAACGACCTGGCAAGACGACCGGTTCTTTGCGCGTGTCGTCGTAGTTCGAAACCTCATCGACGGTTTCCTTGTCCAGGTCCGCGAGCAGGTCCACGCTCGGCCCACCCATACGGGCTTCCGTGTAACGCATGGCAGCTGGAGGACTGCCGTCGATCGCACCGAAGTTGCCCTGGCTGGAAACCAGGGGATAGCGGGTGGTGAAGGGCTGGGCCAAGCCAACCAAGGTTGGGTAGACCACCGACTCACCGTGAGGATGATAGTTGCCCGAGGTGTCACCACAGATCTTCGCGCTCTTCCTGAACTTGGCTCGCGGCAGGAGCTTGAGATCATCCAGAGTCTTGAGGATGCGCCGCTGACTGGGCTTCAATCCATCACGGACATCGGGCAGAGCGCGACTGTAAATCACACTCATGGAGTAGTTGAGATAGCTCTCCCGCATCTCCATCTCGAGGAGGAGTTCGGAGACCTTGGGCTCGGGGCTTTCCGGGGTCTGGGTCATGCATTGGCGAGGCCGCGGGGGGGCTCTCTTACCCCCTATCTTGGCGCCTGCTTTTCACGCTATCAACAGCTGGTCTGCTTACGTTATGCTCTGTTTCTCAGGGGGCTTGAAGCCAGATCCAAAACAGCCTGCCTGACTCGGGATTCGCCCCCCGGATCCCAGCCAAGGAGCAAAGCTTGACGGAACGGACCGCGATCATTTTCTGCATCGGACATGAACTCCTGGAGGGCACGGTCCTGGACCGGAATGCCACCTTCATGTCCAAGAACCTGAGCGAGCTGGGGCACCGGGTGCGGAGCATCATCGTCCTTGATGATGTGGAAAAGGATGCCATTGGGGCCTTTCGGCACGCTCTGAACGCCGCCCCGGACTACATCCTCATCACCGGTGGGATGGGCCCGGGCCTGGACGACATCACCCGGCACTGCGTGGCCGAGGCGGTCGGAGTGCCCCTGGTCCCCAACGAGAAGGCCAAGGGCATGCTGTCCAACTCCTACCGCAGGCTCGTCGCCAAGGGCGTGGTCGAGGATGCGGAGCTGGATGAGGGGCGCCTGATCATGGCACAAATTCCCGAGGGGGCTGAGTGCTTTGAGAACCCCATCGGCACCGCCCCGGCCCTCAGGCTCGTCTCGGGCTCCACCACCTTCTACCTCCTCCCGGGCATGCCCGAGGAAATGCGGCGCTTCTTCTCAGAAATCATCATGCCCGTGCTCCAGGCAGAGGGGCCCGGCAACCAGCGCATGTCCAGAATCCTGGAGTACCCAGGCGCCGACGAAACCGTCATTTCGCGCATGCTCACGGACCTTGGGCGGCGGCATCCGGGGATCAAGGCCAGAGCCCGTCTGCAGGGCGAGGGCACCAGGCTCAATATGCGCATCACCCTCTCGGCCAGCTCGATGGACCAGGAGGAGTTGAAGCTCTCGCTGGATCGCGCCGAAGCTGATCTGCGTGCGCGCCTCGGCCTGGAAATGGCCGGCGACGCGTCCGGTGGCGAAGCCCCCGGAGAATAGTGCGGAGCTTCGCGGCCCGCCTTCTCGATTGGTACGACCGATTCAGCCGCGAGGCGCGGGATCTCCCCTGGCGTGACAAGCAAGACTCCTGGGGAATCTGGGTGAGCGAGATCATGCTGCAGCAGACCCGCGCCGAGGTGGTACGAGAGGCCTTTCCCAGATTCATGAGCCTCTACCCAGACCCATCGAGCTGGGCAGAAGTGGACGACGATGAGTTGCTACGGGCCTGGAGCGGTCTTGGCTACTACCGCCGCGCACGCCTCCTCCGCAAGGCTGCCAAGCAGGTGCAGAAAAAGCACGGCGGCGAACTTCCCAGGGACCCGCAGGCACTGGGTGAACTGGCGGGTATTGGCCAGTACACCCGCGGCGCCATCGCCTCCATCGCCTTCGGCCTACCGGAGCCGGCCATAGACGGCAACGTGGAGCGAGTCTTCGCCCGCTTCTTCTCAATCTCTGCGGAGATCAAGAAGAGCAGCACCCAGCGAAGACTGAAGGAACTGGTCCTCGAGAAGATGGACCCAGGCAGACCCGGCGACTTCAACCAGGCACTGATGGACTTGGGGGCAAGGGTCTGCAAGCCGCGGGATCCGGACTGTGCCGCCTGCCCGCTGAACGCAGACTGCCGGGCGCGCGAAGAGGGCTCGCAGGACAAGCTGCCACTCATGCCGGCGCGCAGAAAGAGCATCCCGGTTTCTGCCGCCGCGGTCCTGGTTCCCCGGGGCAGGGGGGGAGTGCTCGCAGCCCGGGTGCCCAGCGGCGAGATCAACGAGGGTCAGCTGGAGCTGCCGGGGCCAGGCATCTTGACGGGCCACGAACCGGGGTCAGCTCTCGAGGATGCCCTGGCCGCTCGCTATGGCTGCAAGATGCGAGTGGGCGGCCTACTGACCAGGATCAAGCACAGCATCACCCATCACCGCATCACCCTCTCCCTCTATGAGGCTGCCCTGGACTCATCACCAGGAGGAGCCATGGAAGCCGTGGATCCGATGGATCCCGAGCTACCCTGGAGCACCCCCAGCAGAAAGGCGCTGCGGCAGCTCTAGCGCTTTCATCTTCCTCTCTCGCGGCCTATCTTCGCCCGACTTCAACACTCAGAGCGAGGCAGAATATGAGTCTGATGGACGGCAAGGTTGCGGTGATCATGGGCGTGGCCAACAAGCGCTCGATTGCATGGGGGATCACCAAGGTCCTGTCAGATGCAGGAGCGAAGATCGTCCTCAGCTACCAGAACGATCGCATGGGTGACGCGGTAAAGAAGCTGATCGGCGACTTGCCGGAGACGCCGTACATGGATGTCTGCGACGTCACCAAGGAAGATGAAGTGAGCGCCTTCTTCGCAGGCGTGCAAAAGGAATTCGGTGGCGTCGATGCGCTGGTCCACAGCCTGGCCTTTGCCAAGCACGAGGAGCTCGGCGGTGACTTCGAGAACACCAGCTGGGAAGGCTACGAACTTGCCCAGCAGGTCAGCGCCTACTCACTCATCTCCGTTGCCCGCGCCGCTGCGCCATTGATGGAGGGACGCGACGGGGCCATCACCTGTCTGACCTACTACGGCGCCGACAAGGTCGTCAAAGGCTACAACGTCATGGGCGTCGCCAAGGCGGCCCTCGAATGCAACACGCGGTATCTGGCTGACAGCCTTGGACCCAAGGGAATCCGTGTCAACGCGATCTCCGCCGGACCGATCAAGACCGTCTCGGCGATGGGCGTCTCTGGACTGCCGGGCATGCTGAGCGTCGTTGAAGAGAAGGCCCCGCTGCGCCGCAACGTCAGCCAGGAGGAGGTTGGCAAGGCCGCGCTCTTCTTGCTATCGGACCTGAGCAGCGGTGTCACCGGCCAAACGCTCTTCGTGGACGCGGGCATCTCCATCCTCGGTTTCTGAGGGACTGCGCCGGTCGGCCTACTTGGCCAGTAATCCCTCGATGCGCTGGCGCTCGCCTCGACTGAGGCCATCGTTGGCCAGGGCGCGGCGTAGATACTCTTCCGCCTGGTCACCCTTGTCGTCCTCAGTGAGATTGGCGGCCATGTTGAGAAGAGAAGGCAGGTGCTCCGCATTCAGGGCCAAGGCCTTGCCGTACGAGGCCCTGGCCTCTTCTCTCCGGCCGAGATGGTCCAGCACAACCGCCTGGCTGAACCAGGCCGCTACGACCTCCGGGTCGCGATCGATGGCCTCTGCGTAGAGCTCGAGAACCCGCTCCGCCTCTGCATCCTGCGCTTCAGCAGTCTCGGTGATCAATGCTTGGAAACGAGCATGTGCCTCACCCAGCAATCCGTCGACGTCCTCGGGCACCAGCGCGCGGTAGCGGGCAAACTCATCGGCGGCCCGCCCGAACTCGGCAGCACGCTGCGCTCGCTCTACCTCGGGTGCAAGGCGGAGAAGACAGTGCGCGAGCAGGTAGTGGCCGAGGGCATCCTGCGAATCGAGCTCGAGCACTGCCGTTAGAAGCTCCGCAGCCCTGGATTCGTGGCCCATGTCGTAGTGAATGCGACCCAACCTGCGCAGCACATCCAGATTCTCCGGGTTGTCCACTAGCAGGTTTTCCAACCGATTCACCGCTGCGTTGAGATGGCCGACTGCCGCCAGAAACCAGGCATGATGCAATCCCACCACCGGGTCGCTTGGGTCGATGCGCTCGGCCCGCAAGAACTCTCCCTCTGCACGATTCAGATTGCCTAGCTCCGGTGGTTGCTCTTCCGCTGCAATGGCGAAGTAGCAAAGGGCCAGGGCGGCTCGGGCTCGCGCCGCGCGCGGATTGATCGCCAGCGCCTCTTCGACGGACTCGCGGGCCGCTGCAAAGTCCTCCGCATCCGCCTGAGCCAGGGCGCGGTCAGCGATCTCGGCGGCACGAGCGAGCAGCGCCGGATCCGTAGGTGCCTCGGCGGGTAGATCAGCGGCCATGTCCTCCGGGCGCGGAGAAAGGCTGGAACACCCCAGAGTGAGGAACATCGTCGTCAGCAGGACGGGAATGGGTTGGACTCCCATCACCCCATCTTGTCTTCTCAGCGACCATTCTACAACGAAGGGAACCAACGTGAGCCAGACAGAGGACAGCCAGGCCCTGGAAGAGCGCGCCCAGCAGCTGGGCAAACGCGTCGGGGTCCTGCGTGACGAAATCGGCACGGCGATCCTCGGCCAGGAGCAATTGGTCTACGACCTGCTAACTGGGCTCCTCGCCGGCGGCCATGTCCTCCTCGAAGGCCTGCCGGGTCTCGGGAAGACCCTGCTGGTGAAATCCTTGGCGCAATGCCTCGGCCTTGGCTTCTCACGCATCCAATTCACCCCGGATCTGATGCCCGGCGACATCACCGGCACTCGCGTGGTCGCAGATCAGGCAGGCAGTCTGGAGTTCCGCTTTCAGAAAGGGCCACTCTTCTCGAACCTGGTTCTCGCGGACGAGATCAATCGCACCACGCCGAAGACTCAGTCCGCCCTCCTCGAGGCCATGCAGGAGCACTCGGTCACCGTCGCGGATCAGACTCACCTGCTGCCGCAACCCTTCACGGTCGTGGCGACTCAAAACCCAATCGAACTCGAAGGCACCTTCCCACTGCCTGAGGCTCAGCTCGACCGCTTCCTCTTTCACTTGCTGGTGCCGACTCCAAAGCTCGACGAAATGGTCGAGATCCTCGATGCGACCACGGGTAAACCGACCGCCGATCTACGCGTCGTCTTCTCCGGGGATGAGATCCTCGAATTCAAGCAGATCGCCAGGCAGGTGATCTGCGGAAGACACCTCCTGAAGTACGTAGCCCAGCTCCTACAGGCAACCGATCCACGGCAGGGGAGTTCGAGCGATGAAACCCAGCGACTGGTCCGTTATGGGGCGAGCCCGCGCGCCGGGCAGGCGATTGTCCTGGCCGCAAAGGTGCGCGCACTCTTGGACGGCCGTCCCTCGGTCGCAAAGGAAGACCTGGATCACTGCATGCTGCCGGCGCTGCGCCATCGAGTGGTGCTCACCTTCGAAGCCGAGGCCGAGAACCTCGGTGTTGAGCAACTTCTCCCGAGCTGGCAAAAAGCCGCATCTGTGAAGGTCTGATCACAGACTGGGAGAATTGACGCGACAACTGGGCGGACTGCGGCCTCGTTACGCGTCAGGTCAGAAGGGTGCGAGTTTCTCCAAAAGTTTGCGAAGAAACGCGGGAGTTCATGGCCTCGAGGTGGTCCAGCCAAAAAACCTTAAGCAGTTCAGAAAGAATACAGGTCTCGAACGTCTACCAGTCCTGCATGGGACGAGTGGTTCCGACCGGCCACCTGACACCTCGCAGGGATCGTCAGGTGGCTAGAGGTTTGTGAGAGGGCACAGGTCGGAACCCGCAGGGGCCGAGGGTCATTTGACCCTCGGCCCTCTTTTTTAACCTGCGGCGACGGGCTACACCATGAGTGATGCCACTGGACATGGAATTCGCTCGCCAAGCCGATCTCGCCATGGAAGCGATCTTTGCGGTCCTCTCCGAGTTCGACCCGGACGAGCTCGATGCAGACCTGGCGATGGGCGTTCTGAGCATGGAATTCGCCGACGGCAGTAAGTGCATCATGAACCGGCAGACCGCGGCCCAGCAGATTTGGCTCGCCCAGGGTGCCAGCGCGTGGCATTTCGCTCAGGAGGAAGCTGATGCCCCCTGGATGGACACGAAGGGAAGAGGTGAGTTGCGCAGCGTCTTGGCCGAACAACTGAGCGGCAAGCTCGGCCGGGCCATCAAGCTCTAGGGGCGGAGATCCGCCGCAGCGGGCAAACACTCCACCTCGACCAGGCCACCGCCGAAGGGGTGCTTGAAGCGCAACCTGTAGGCGTGCAGATGCAGGCCGCTCTTGCCCTCCCCCGGAGCAGCGCGGAAGCCATACTTCCGGTCACCCACCACGGGACAGCCCAGCTCAGCCATGTGCGCCCGGATCTGGTTGCGCCGGCCCGTCTCCAGTCGGCACTCAACCAGCGCAAATCGCCCCCGCCGTTCCAGGCTGCGGTACTCGGTAACTGCCCGCTGCCCGCCTTCCTTCTTGCTGAAGGACCGGAACACACCCCGCTCATCCTCCATGAGATAGGACTCGATCCGGCCAGCGGGCGGGTTAGGCAAGGCTGCCAGAAGTGCCAGGTAGAGCCGCTCAATACGGCGCGCCCGAAAGAGCCCCACCAACTTCTCCTTGGCTGCCTCGCTCCTCGCCAGGAGCAGCGCCCCGGTGGTGTCTTCGTCCAGGCGATGCACTGCGAAGACCCGGCTCCCGAGTTGCCTGCCGAGCTGATCCACCAGGGGGGCGGAGCTCCTACCAGGTGCCTGGACCACGAGCATGCGCGCTGGCTTGTTGACGATCAGGAGGTGATCGTCCGAGTAGAGGATGTCGATCTCTTTCATGCGGCCGCGACCAGTCTCGCGACCTTAGCTCATCCTCAGCCTGCGGGCTATTGCAGGCGAAGATCGTAGACCTGGATCTTGCGATAGAGGGTCGCGCGGCCGATGCCTAGCAACTGCGCTGCTCGTCTCACGTTTCCCCGCGTGGCCCGCAGGGCTCTGCCCAGGATGCGCTTCTCTTCTTCCTGGAAAGGCCTGATGTCATCTTCGCTGACTTCCTCATCTTCGCCCTGGACGAGGCAATCGTTCATCCCGGCGACACCTGAGGGAACTCCCAGCCCGGACACAGGGCCGAGCAAGTGAATGCGATCGATCGGCTCACCACCGGCGAGAGCCTGACCGCGCAGGATCACATTCTTGAGTTGGCTGACATTGTCTGGCCAGGGATGTGTCTCGAGAAGAATCATCGCCGCCGGGGTAAAACCCCTGCAGCTGACTTCGTTGTTCGCACATGCCTGCGCAAGTAGCAGGTTGGCGAGGGAGGCAATGTCCTCGCGGCGCTCCTGCAATGCCGGAACAACCAAAGGGAAGACATTCAGGCGATAGTAGAGGTCTTCGCGAAAGCTGCCCTTGGCGGTCATCTCCGCCAATCTGGCTTTCGTCGTGGCGATGATCCGCGCGTGCCGGTGCCCAGTGGCAACTTCGTCCGGCTGCATCTCCTTCAAGGCCCTCACCAAGACAGCCTGCGACAGGGAGGGGAGTTGATCAATGTTCTCCAGAAGGAGAGTGCTCGTATTCGGCTCCGAGAGACAGGACAGCAGGCGCTCCTCCGTGAGCCCTTCGCAGTCTAGAACGTGCAGCTGCTCCGCGGCGGCTCCGGAAAGATCGTGCACCATCCGCGCGACCATGCTCTTGCCGGTGCCAGGCTTGCCCTCGATAAGGATCGTTGCGTCGTTCTCACTCGCTCTTTCGATCGCAGCCTGCAAGCGCCGGGTTACCGGGCTGCATCCATCGAGTTCGCGTGGCGTGTTCCGCTGTTCCAAGGCCGCGAGAAAGCTTCTGTTCTCTCGCCTCAATCGATAGGAACTCGCGACCAATCGCAGACTGGCGGCAACCAGATCCGAACCATGGTTCTCAACCAGGAAATCGTCGGCACCATTGGCCAGGGCCTGGCGTGTAGTTTCGAGATCATCGCTGGCAGAGATGACAACGATTCCGATATCCGGGTTCTCGCGGCGCAGGTCCTGGAGAACCTGCATGCCTCGCGAAGAACTGTCACGAAGATCGATCAAGGCCGAGTCGACATCCTGGGCGCGCACAGCGGCCATGATGTCCTCGACAGCTCCTTCTTCGATGATGTTCAAACCCTCCGCCTTCAGGCCGGCGCTGAGTTCTGTGCAGAACTCCTCCCCCTTGTGAAAGAAGGCGGTAGTTTCCCGAAGATCTGTTCCTTGACTGAGCTTCATTCCTGCCTATGCATCGGCAGGGTCCGGCACTCAGTTCAAGTCCATCGAGCGTCCTGATTCTCGACACCGAGGATCAGACGCTCACTCCCTCATGGGATAAGAGACGCAGCTTCAGCGCTGTCCCTGGCCCGAAACCGCCAATCCCGTTGGCCGCCAAAACTCGATGGCAGGGCACGAAGAGTGGCGTCGGGTTCCGATTCATCGCGTTGCCAACCGCCCTTGCTGCGCCCGGGCGACCGGACATCACAGCGAGCACTCCGTAGCTGACGGTTTCTCCATAACGCACCTCTTCGCGCAGAGTTTTTAGGACCTCCCGATGAAAGACGGGCAGCTCTGAATGATCCAAGGGGATATCGAGCATCTCACCTTCTCCGGCGAAGTAGCGCTCGAGTGACTCAACAGCTCGGCGCAGAACCGGATGCCGCACACGACTGGAGTCGGAACGCTCGGCGGTCCAACTCACGCGAAAGACACCCTTGTCTCCCGCGCTCATCCCAAGGACCCCGATTGGCGTCTTGTATCGACAGCTGCTGACCAAAGTTGCTGTACTCATTTCCTGCTACCTCGAGCCGGTTGGCATTAGCGGACAAGCCATGGATGATAGCCTCGGCCCGATCCCTGGAAAGCTCATGATGCGAACCCTCCTAGCGCCCCTTGTCGCCGCAATGCTCGGCAGCCTACCCGCCCAGGAGACCGAAGGCCCTGAGTTCGAGGTGGAGACCCTCGGTGGGCGGACCCTCTCTCAGGCGGACTTCAAGAACAGCGTGCTGCTCATCGACTACTGGGGAACCTGGTGCCCACCCTGCAGGAAGGCAATCCCCTTCCTGGTCGAGCTCTACGGCAAGTACAAGCATCACGGCCTGGAGATCATCGGTCTGAACTACGAACGGGGTGCTGCCAACCCGGCCCAGCTGGTGCGAGAATTCGCAGCGGAGCATCGGATCACCTATCCCCTCGCCCTGGGTACCCCCGCCCAGATGCGCCTGGTGGATAACTTCCGCGGCTATCCGACCATGCTCTTCTTTCGTCGGGGCCTGAAGCTGGATCACCAAAAGGTGGGCTTCGCCGATTCATCGAAGGCAGAAATCGAGGCATGGCTGCGATCGGCCCTCGGGCTGGATGGTGATGGAGAAGCTCCGGAAGGGCAAGCCCGCAGCGAAACCGCCAAGCCAGCTGCCATGGAACCGGAGTCGGTACGGCCGGGCAGCATCTTCCGGCCTGGGGAGGCGGACCAAGGCTTCGACTTCAGCGCCGTGGATTCGGATGGCAAGAAGATCGAGTTCAGCAAGATGCGCGGCAAGCCGGTGGTCCTGGCCCTGACTTCCACCTGGGACAGCGAAGCCCTGGCCACTGGCAAGCTTCTGGAGGAGCTCCAGCAAGAACTGAGCGGGGATGGGATCCCGGTCATCGCCGCCTGCCTGGAGATGTCCCGAGACCCGGCGGCAAAGCTGGCGGCAATCCAAGGCTTCAAGGCAGAGAAGGCCTTCAACTTCCAGATGTTCGCCGCCGGCCTGGACTTCCAGAAGAAGATCCACCTCTTCAGCGGCCTGCCCCTCTACCTGGTCTTCGACCCGGAGGGAGTGCTGGTCCTGCGCGAGGCAGGCAACTCGCCTGCCATCGCGGCCAGACTCCGCGCCGCCATCGCCGCAGAACGCTAACTAGCGCAAGCTGCCTGACTGTAGGCGGCTACGGAGATTCCCCAGCAGATCCCGGAACATCCGGTCGTCCTTCACCCGGGTTTTGATCTTCTGCACCGCATAGAGCACCGTGGTGTGGTCTCGGTTGCCGAAGAAGCGTCCGACCTCCTCCAGGGAGTGCTCGGTGAGCTCACGGGAGAGATACATGCCGATCTGCCTGGGCAGACTGATCGCCTGGGTGCGGCTCTTGCCGGTGATCTCACGGGCGGTGAGGGAGAACTCGCCAGTAATCAGGTCCATCACATCCGAGAAGGTCACCTGGCTGCTACGGGATACCGCAACGCCTCTCAGGGCCTCCTCCACAAGCTCATTCCCTATCGGTCGTTCCGTGATGGTCGAGAGGCCGATGATCTTGATCACAGCGCCTTCGAGCTCACGGACGTTGGTGTCGATCCGCTCCGCGACGTAGTAGGCGACCTCGTCGGCCAGCTCGACCCGCCGACTGCGCGCCTTGCGCTTGACGATGGCCACCCGCGTCTCGAAGCAGGGCATCTCCATCTCGGCGACCAGACCCCACTTGAAGCGGGAGACCAGACGCTCCTCGATGGTGGGGATCTCCAGGGGCGGCCGATCAGAGGACAGGAAGATCTGTCGCTGGCTGTTGTAGAGGGCGTTAAAGGTGTGGAAGAACTCGTCCTGAGTCTTCTCCTTGTTTGCCAGGAACTGGATGTCGTCGATGACGAGCACATCCACCGAACGGTGATAGTCGCGGAACTGACTGAGCTGACCGTTCTGAATGCTGTGGATGAAGCGGTTGGTGAACTCCTCGCAGCTCATGTAGACCACCCGCGCATCGCCCTTCTTTTGACGGATGGCGTGGCAGGTCGCCTGCAGGAGATGGGTCTTGCCAAGGCCGACGTTGCCGTGGATGAACAGGGGGTTGTAAGCCCTACCAGGGCTGTCACCTATGGCCAGCGCCGCCGCATGTGACAGGCGGTTGCAGGGGCCGACCACGAACTGCTCGAAGGTGTAGTTCTCGTTGAGACGCGACTCACTCGGACTCTGCGAAGGGACCTGAACGGGGTACTTCGATCCGGACTGTGAGCTACCCGCCCCTTTGGAGCCTGTCGAGCCAGATCCGGCCCCGAAGGGCGAGGCAACTCCTGCCGGCTGCCAGACTTGAGAGTCCCCAGCGCGCTCCTCGCCCGCCGCCGGAGAGAAGGCCTGGTCCGTGGCGGCCTCCCGCTGTGTCTCCGCGGAGCTGAGCGGCATATCGTCCACAAGACTCGCTGCTGAATGGGGCTGCGTCTCATGGCGCCCACGCTTCTGCCCCTTGGGGTCGACCGACCCTGAGCCAGCGGCCTGCGAGCCCGCAGCCTGACCACAAACGCTCAACTTGACCCGGCGATCTTTATCCGCATCGGCTGCTTTCACACCAGCAGCCACAACATCAAGGTAGTTCCTATTCAACCAATCGCGCACGAAGCCACTCGGCACGCCAAATTCGACTTCGTCATCCCTCAGGGAGAGAAGTCGCAGACCACAAAACCACGTGGCGAACTGCTGTTTTTGCACTCGCGCACGCAGCTCCCGCAAGACTTCTTCCATGAAGATCTCGTCGGGAGATGGAGAGAGGGATTCGGCGGCAACCTGCATGGTACTTCCGGAGCTCATCGACGATCCACACTCGGACCTGCGTTACCCGTACGCAGATACCGAGACCTTCGAACAAGAGGAGCGAAATGGAATGCGTCCTGCTGGGTTCAGGCGTTGAGCAGGACTCCTCAACACGGTTTCAGTTCTTACCGTCCGAGCTTCGCTCAGAAAAGCACCAACCAAGATCTTTGCAAAGTCTACGGACTTGACAACTAGGGATGTTCTTCGCTGGCTTTCTTGCAAGGTTCGCGGTTTGTACAGCAACGCTGCACTGCAAAGAAAAGTCGCGTCGAACTCCTAACCGTTTTGCACTTGTCGATGCATGCGCGCCAAGGATTCGCCGACGACTTTTGCACCACGACGCGCAAGCTCAACCGTCGTGTGCTGCGAAAAACTAAAGCGCACACAACTCTCAGCTTCGCGATCAGAAAGTCCCATCGCGGCAAGCACTCTCGGTGGTGTCGGCGCACCTGCAGAACAAGCCGAGCCCTGCGAAGCTTGCACGCCCGCTAGATCCAGAGCCGGCAATAGATTTCTGCCGTCGGAAACATCGAAGCAAAGCATCAGAGTATTGGGCAAGGAGTGATCCGGCGTGATCCTACGCGCCAGTCCATTGGGAAGAGCCGCCAAGAACGCCTCGCGAGCCGCAGCCATCGCTGCCGCTCTGGACTCGGTCTCTTCGACTGCAAGACGAATGGCCGTCGCCGTCGCGGCAGCCAGTGAGGGGCTGAGAGTGCCTGGTCGACGACCGGCCTGTTGTTCTCCACCATGCAGGAGAGGCGCGACGTCCCACTGCCTCGGCTGCAGGAGAACGCCCATGCCGCGCAAGCCGCCTACCTTGTGGGCGGAGAGGGTGATGCTATCAGCGAGTGCGAGGGTCTGCTGAAGAGACACTCTGCCCAGCACCTGTGCCGCATCGACATGGAGTGGGCAGGCGAGCTCCTTGGCCAGGGCACTCGCCGCCTCAATCGGCTGCAAGGTCCCAACCTCATTCTGTCCCTGCACCAGGCAGACCAAGCCGACCTCTTTCTCCGGGGGTGTCACCTGCACACAACCCACATGATCGACGGCCCAGCTGACTCGACCTCGTCTGGCAGCGGCGTCGTAGACCGATGGATGCTCAACCGCTGCCATGAGCGCGGGAAGCTTGGGGTCTCCGGCAGTCTGAACAACCATGTTGTTGGCCTCGGTTCCACCGGAGACAAACAGCACCGCGTCACCAGCCAAGCCAAGAGCCCCGGCAATTTCCTCGCTCGCTTCACGCACGACTTCGTTCGCCTGTCGACCTGCCGCATGCAGACTGCTCGGATTCGCCGGAAACTCTCGCTCGATCGTCAGAAAGCGCTGCAAGACTCGATCATCAACTGCCGTACTGGCGTTGTGATCGAAGTAGAAGATCTCCTGCTCTCGCCCGCTCACGCCTTGAGCACCCTCTCGTAGAGTTCGTAGTACTGATTCATGACATTGTCCTGGGCGAAGAGTGACTCCGCCCGCTCACGTCCCCTACGCCCATTCTCCGCATGAAGCTCAGGAGACTCGAGAAGTCGCAGAGCCCCAGCTGCCATTTCCTCCGGGTTGGCCAGTGAAGTCAGGACACCGGTATCGCCAAGGACCTCGGATACGCCGCCAACATTCGTGCTGACGCAGGGCACACCACAGCTCATCGCCTCGAGCATCGACAGCCCAAAGCTCTCGCTCTCCGAAGCGGAGAGAAAGAGGTCCGCATCCTCCAGGACCCCCTCGATATCCTCCTTGTTGCCCAGGAATTCGATCCGGTCCGCACAGCCAAGATCGCCGGCTACAGCCAGAGCATGCTCCTTGTCCGGTCCCTCACCAGCCAAGCGCAGGCGGGCTGGAATCTTCGCACTGATCAGAGAGAAGGCACGGACCACATCGGCGATGCGCTTCACAGGACGAAAGTTGGATGCGTGCACGATGACACGCTCGTCATCCTCCCGCTCGTAGAAGCGCCCAACTTTTCCCGGCTTGAAGCGCTGCGTATCCACGAAATTGGGCACCACCTCAATCTCCTTCCGCACCCCGAACATCAGCATGGTCTCATCCGCCAGATAGCGGCTGACCGCCGTCACCGCGTTGGACTGGTCGATGGCGAATTTCGTTGGCCTGGTATAGGCCCTCTCCGCACCCACCACCGTGATATCCGTGCCGTGCAGAGTGGTAATGAAGCGCAGATCACCACCACCCATAGCTCGCGCCAGGTAGGCGCTGATCGCATGCGGGATGGCGTAGTGCACATGGAAGATCTCTACCCCTTCCGACTCCTGCACCTCGAGCATTCGGGTGGCCAGGGCCAGGTCATAGGGTGGGAAGCGGAAGAGCGGGTAAGCCGAAACCTGCACATCATGGCAGCGCAGGCCCGGCACCGCCCGCTTGAGCCTGCTCGGCCGCTGGTAGCTGATCAGGTGTGCCTCGTGTCCCGAGCGGGCTGCGTGCATCGCCATCTCGGTGGCGATTACGCCACTACCACCCACGGTCGGGTAGCAGACGATGCCAATCTTCATGCTGCTCATCAGGGGGATTCTACGGGCAAGCCTCCCCAACGATGAGAGCCGCTTTCAGGAAGGGCTCAGGACAGTTTCTTCGCGCCCACGAGCAGGGTGCGGAAGTGCAGGGCCCCGTCCTCGTCGAGCTCGACTTCGAAGCGGCCACCGAGCTCGTGGACGAACTGTTCGAGGGAGCGGCATCGCAGCAGCACCGCATCGGACTGATCCGACTCGACAGGCTTCGTCACCGGGCTGGCCTTCACGCCGATACCTGCTCCATCTGCGAGACCGAGAGTGCGAAGGCTCAGCTCCCCACCTGGCCCTGCATAGCTCGCAGCGAGGGCAAAGATCCGACTCAGAGTCGCGTGCAGCAGCTTCATCGTCACACTGACCGGCTGCAGACTGGCTCCCCAACTGGTGGAAACGACCACCGGGTGCTTGAGCGCCGCGACGGTCTCGTTCAAGACCGTCTCCGCAATCTGATTCAAAGCACAGCCAGCCGCATCGGCGAGTGAGTCGAGTTCCTCACTAAGACAGCCAAGAATCTCCGAGAGCTGATCCGTGCGCAGATCGAGATCTAGAGATAGCTCCGCCGGGCTGGCGACGTAGGTACCGTCGACTACGGACTCCACACTGCGATCGATCTCAGTGAGAGAATCGAGGATGCGGAGCTCGATGTCCTCCAGGTCCCTTGGCTTTGACGGATCCATGGCCTCCAGATCTATCGGCCAGAAGGTATGAACCCTGAACCAGGGGCTCTTTCAGTCCATCTCAGCGCCCAGTTCCGAAGGCGGCATCTGCTGGCGCATCGGTGCTGGAGGCGGCGTCGGAGTGCTGGGAATTACCTCAGGCCGGGGCGCTGCTGGGGGAATCGGCGCCGCTGGGGAAGACTCTGCGGCGGGCTCCGCTTCAGCAACCGGCTGGGCTTCGGATTCCACCAGGGGATAGACCACCTGGACCTCCTCATCCACCGCAGGCTCCGCGGCGGATTCGCTCATGGACGGTTCTTCGCTGGCGTCTGTCTCGGCCGCCTCCGTTTCCTGCGCCTCCTGCTCTTCCTCCTCTTCATCGACGAGGCCGCTCTGGAACTCGGCGATGTCCTTGACTCCATGCCGGACTAGCACTTCTCGCGCCAGATCCTGGTAGTCCACCGCACCATTCGAGTCCGGGGCGTGCTGGAAGATGGTCAAGCCAAAGCTCGGCGCCTCGGCCAGCTTCACATTTGGACGAATCCTCGTCTCAGCCACCAGAGAACCGAAGTGCCGCTCGATCTCGCTGAGCACTTCGCTGGTCAATCGCGTGCGCTGATCCACCATGCAGGGCAGCACAAAGAGAATGCCGAGCTCTTCGTTCAAGCGCCGCTGCACCAGACTGATGACTTCGGTGAGCTTGGCCATGCCCTGCAGTGAGAAGTACTCGGTCTGCATGGGGATGAGGACCTCGTCTGCCGACACGAGAGCATTCGCGGACAAGACCCCGAGGGAGGGTGGGCAGTCCATGAGCACATAGTCGAATTCTGCTTCGCCACTCTCGCGATAGGCCTCGAGAGCTTCGCGCAGGATGGTCTCGCGCCCAATGCGATTGGCCAGGAGTTGCTCCACACCCCCGAGGGATGTATCCGCCGGCACGATGAAGAGACTTTCCTCGCTGGTAGGGCTGATCAAGGATTTGATCGGCGCATCCTCAGCGAGCAATTGGGTCATGGTCCCGGTCTCACCCTCCGGCTGACAGTCCAGGTGCAAGGTCAGGTTCGCCTGCGGATCCAGGTCCAGGAGAAGGACGCGCTTCCCGAATCGGGCCAGGCCTGCGCCGAGATTGGCCGTCGAGGTCGTCTTTCCGACCCCACCCTTCTGGTTGATGACTGCGATGCTCTTCATGGTGCTGGTGGCAGGAATGGAGAAAGATCCGTGAGCGGAATCGGTCCGTCATGCACGAAGGGCTCCGCTGCTCGGTAGCCACAGTTGGCGCCGAAGAAGCGGTCCCTCGCCTCAGTGCGATCGAGGGGATCCAGACCACGCAGAAAATGCTGCTTGTCCGTGCCGCCAACCTGCGAGGAGTAGCAGCTGACCACCTGCCGCTTCTTTTCTACCCAGCGACTGATGTCGAGACAGAAGCTCGGGTCTTGATAGTCGTTGCCGAAGTAGCTGAGCATGATCGCAGGTCGATGCGCGGACCCGAGTTCCGGGTGGTAGTTCTTCAGACCAGTCAGAAAGAACGCTCGCTTCGCCACGCGCCCAGCCGCCTCATGGTCCGGATGAGCATCGTGGATGAGCGGCACGAGAAAGAGCTGCGGTCGAAGCTCGCGTAGAACCTCGATCACCGCCCGTACCGCCCCATCATCGTCTTTCAGGCCCGCATCTGGGAGCATCAAGTTGCGTCGCTCACTGACTCCTAGCATGGCAGTGGCCCGGGCACATTCCTCAGCCCGCTCGGGCACGCTACCTCGGGTCCCCATCTCCCCCTGGGTCATGTCGACGATGGCGACCTGACGACTGGCCTCTATCAGGCTCATAATCGTCCCACCGCATCCAATCTCCGCATCGTCCGGATGGGCAGCCAGGACAAGGACATCCACCCTGCCGCTCACAGGTCGAGGACTCCGTGGTTGGTGGCGAAGGGATCCGCCGCCTCCACCAGGTGATCCGCCAGCTCAGGGCCGTGGGCCACCAGGAAGGGCAGGATATTGAGCACGCGCTCCTGCAGCCGACCACGTGGGCGCAGATTGCTGCATAGGCGCCGGATCTGTCGCAGGCCGGTGCCCTGACGGTTCTGCCGAGAGTTGCGGAGCTTCTGCCGCACCTTGAGGAGTTCGTCCTCCGCCTTCTTCCCGGCCCTCTGCAAGGCGCCGAGCATCTGTGGATCCTTCTCGCGAAGCTGGTCGGCCAGCTCGAGCATGCGGGTGTTGAGCTGGTCGGTGATGTCCTCGAGGCCCGCCTCGATCCCATCCTCCCCCGCGTCCTCCAGAGAAAGCGCCAAGGCCTCCGACCCTGAGGCCAGCTCGGTGATGTCCCAGCCGAAGCGCTTGAGCAGCTTGGTCATGGAGGGTTCCACCAGGGTCAGCGAAGCCCTGGGAACGAGCACAGGCTTGGGAACGCCCAGAGTCTTGTAGAGCGGGCAGGTCACCGCCAAGTAGGAGAGTTCTCCGGGCCCGACCACGAATCCGATCGTTGGCAGACAGGCGTCCTGCCACATGGGTCGTAGCAGCACCCCCGGGCTCAGGTCCCTCGCATCGGCAACCTCGTCCACATCCCCCAGAGAGACCCGGCGGTTGGCGACCATCTGAAACATCATCGTGGTGCCCGGATCCAGGGTCACATCGAAGCCGAGATCGCCGAGATGATCCGCCACGGAAGACACCCGGTTGCGGATGCTGTCGCTCATCTCACGCCAGCGCGGCAGGACGTGGAAGGCAGAATCGGGCAGATCCCGTGGCTCGATCACCAGGAGACCATGCTTGCCGAACATGCTGAAAAGCAGCCGGGCAAGAGAATCGCCGAGCTGCTCATCCAGATGCCGCGGTTCGAAGAGCTCAAAGGCCGCATCCCGGAATTCGCTGCGCGGCAAGAGATCCCGCGCCGCGCCGAGCACATGCTCGATCGCCCTCCCGATGCCAATGTTGCGCACTGCCTCCCCCGAATGTGAGAGGTCCAGACGCAGACGCTGCAGATCCTGGTTGGCGTTCACCAGGAATGCCCGGTTGACCTCATCCAGATCGTGGTCGTCCGTGTGATTCCAGAAGATCGGTAGCACCTTGGGCGCGCCCGGCTGGGCGGAAAGCTCCCGCGCCAGGCGAACGGTCGTAGCCGCCTTGTGCATGGTGTAGAGCGGTCCCCCGAAGAGTCCTGGCTGCTGCCCAGTCACAACCATGGCGACCGAGCCATCCGCCACCATGCGGGCGTTCTCCAGCACCGGGCCCGGAGCATCATGGCGTTCCGCGTAGGCCAGCAGTGCATCGGAGAGCGCCTTGGGGTCCACCAGGCGCGGGGCATTGAGCGGCGCTCGCTTCAGCAACTCAGCGGCGTCCCTTGGGCGACGCCCCAGGATCTTCGCCAGCTCCGGATCATCCTCGAGGTAGCGGTGATGCACCTCGGAGGTGCCCAGGCGCCGGTAGGAGATGTGGCGGATACTCGGCTTCACGGCACCTGCTTGCATAGGCTGGACAGCTCACTGACGAAATGGCTCAGAGCGCCCTCGATCTTCTGGCGCCAATCCTCGTCGCCCGGATCGAAGGCCTGCATGATGCCGCGACTCTGATTGACCAAAGCGCCCTGCCCCTCAGTATCGAAGGCGGCTGCCAGGTCAGCCACCTCGCCGCCCTGGGCACCGACCCCAGGGATGAGGAACCAGGACCGGGGCATCAGCTCCCGATATGGCCCGAGATCCTTGGCGTAAGTCGCTCCCAGAACAGCGCCTACAGAAGAAAACCCGGGCTCGTCCGGGCTGCTGTCGGCGGCCCACTGAGCGACCTTGCGGGCGACGGCCTGGGAGAGATTGCCGCCTTCGAAGGGCAGGTCCTGAAACTCACTGGCGGAAGGGTTGCTGGTGCGCACAAGGATGAAGACTCCCCGATCCCCCGCCGCGCAGCGCCGCAAGAAGGGCTGCAGAGAATCGGAGCCCAGGTACGGATGCAGGGTGAGAGCATCCGCATGGCGAAAATGCTCTTCCGCGTAGGCCTCAGCCGTGCTGCCCACATCTCCGCGTTTAATATCGCCGATCACCAACAGCCCCGCCTCGCGAGCGAGTCTGCAAGTCTCTTCATAGGCAGCGTACCCAGCGGCACCATATCGCTCGAAGAATGCGATGTTGGGCTTTACCAGGGCTACCTGCGCCGCGATCAGGGGCAGGGTCTCCCGGTAGAAGGCGAGGATGCGCTCCTCTGGAGGAGCATTGCGGGCCAGATCCCGTGGGAGCGCCTCCAGACGCGGGTCGAGTCCGACTACCGCGGCTCCCTTCTTGCTGACCTCTCTGGCCAGGCGGTTGCTGAAGCGCTCCACCATGATCCTCAGAGCCTACTGAGTACGGCCGTCCTTGCCGACAGCCGACCCAGCCAAGTTGGGGTGATCCCGGCCCCAGCGGAGAGAAGATCTCAAACCTCGACAATCCAGGTTGGTTGGAAGCCGCCCATCTGCTTCTCTTTGCGGTCTTTTCCTGCCCCTCCCACCCAAGTTCGAGCAGAACCGCCCCCAGCCAGAAGGGTCCCACAATGGTCCTAGTCTTCGTCCCCAAGGAAAGCGAGCCAGGCGAAACTCGCGTCGCAGTCACGCCAGAGACCACCAAGGCCCTGATCAAGGCCGGTTTCGAGGTCAAGATAGAGAACGACGCCGGCCTCGCCTCTGGCTTTGACAACTCTCAGTACGAAGAAGCCGGTGCAAAGACCGGCAGCGCACTCGAGGAAGCCGACTTGATCTTCCAAGTCCGCGCCCCAAGCGTTGCGGCGGCCGGCAAGATGAAGGCGGGTAGCTCGCTTATCAGCAGCTTGCAGCCAAGCATCGACCTGGATGCGATCAAAGCGCTCAATGATGCCAAGGTAACTGCCTTCGGCATGGAGTTGATCCCGCGGATCACCCGTGCGCAGAAGATGGACATCCTCAGCAGCCAGGCGACTGTCGCCGGTTACCAGGCTGTGCTCCTCGCTGCGGCCGCTCTGCCAAAGATGTTCCCGCTCTTGATGACCGCCGCAGGCACGATCAAGCCGGCGCGTGTCTTCATCTTGGGTGCAGGCGTCGCCGGTCTGCAAGCGATCGCAACAGCCAAGCGCCTTGGCGCGGTGGTCGAAGCGAACGACGTGCGCCCAGCTGTGAAGGAACAGGTCGAGAGCCTCGGTGCCAAGTTCATCGACACAGGCACACCACCCCAAGCTGAATCAACCGGTGGCTACGCCAAAGAAACCGGCGAGGAGTACGCGCGCAAGCAGCGCGAGATTCTCACCAAGCATGTCGCCAGCGCCGACGTGGTCATCACCACTGCGCTGATTCCCGGCCGCAAAGCGCCGGTGATCGTCACCGCGGACATGGTCAAGGGCATGCGCCCAGGCTCGGTGATCGTTGACCTGGCCGTGGCAGCTGGTGGCAACGTGGAAGGCAGCGAGTCGGGCAAGACAGCCGTAAAGAACAACGTCTCCATCATCGGCGAACCAAACCTCCCAGCCCTGGTCGCCAGTGACGCCAGCCGCATGTGGGCCAGGAATGTCCTCGGCTTCGCCGAGCTCATGTTCAAGGAGGGCAAGATCGAGCCCGACTGGGAAGACGAAGTCATCGCCGCCACCGTTGTGACCCACGACGGCCAAATCAAGCACGAGGGCGCCGCTGAGGCCCTCTCCGCCAAGGGCAAAAGCTAACCAGAGCTAAAAGTAGGCTCACATCATGTTGGAATTCGAAACCATCTTCTTCGTCTTCGTGCTCGCTGCCTTCCTCGGCCTCGAGATCATCACCAAGGTCCCTCCGACCCTGCACACTCCGCTGATGTCAGGGAGCAATGCCATCTCCGGAGTGACCATCGTTGGCGCGATCCTCTGCATGCAAGATAGCTACGGCGCCTGGGCTCAAGTCCTCGGTTTCTTGGCCGTGATCTTCGCAACCGTCAACTGCTTTGGCGGCTTCCAAGTAACCGACCGCATGCTCGCCATGTTCGCGTCGAAGAAGAAGAAGAAGGAGGCCTGATCCAGTGATCTACATCTACCTATACCTCCTTGCCACGGTGCTCTTCGTCTGGGGCATCAAGGGTCTCACCGGTGTGCGTACCGCACAGCGTGGCAACCGCATGGCCGCCTCGGGCATGCTGATCGCAGTCGTCGCTGCCATGTTGCAGGCCGAGGCCCTGCCCTGGTGGGGGCTGGCCGCCGCACTCGTCATCGGTGCCGTAATCGGCATGCGTCTCGCCATCAAGGTGCCGATGACAGCGATGCCCGAGTTGGTCGCCGCCTTCAACGGCCTCGGTGGCGCAGCCTCTGCCTTCGTCGGCCTGTCTTACCTGGTCTACGTCATCAGCCAGAAAGCTGCCGAAGCCAGCAGCACCCTGGTGAGTACTCCCGATGTGAGTATGTCATCAGCGATCACGGTTCCGATCTCGGTAATCATCGGCTCCGCCACCCTGACCGGGAGCTTCGTCGCCTACCTCAAGCTGGGCGGCAAGAAGATCGTGCACCCCTTCAAGGGCGCTGCACGAAACACGGCACACGCCGCCCTCGGCTTTCTTATCCTCGGCCTCAGCCTCTATCTGGTGATGCTTGCCGAGGGTAGCACGATGCAAATCACTGCCGCCATCGCCATCACTCTGCTCTCTGGCGTGCTCGGCGTTCTCCTCGTCATCCCCATCGGCGGTGCGGACATGCCGGTGGTCGTGGCCCTGCTCAACTCGTACTCGGGTCTAGCAGCGGCAGCCAGCGGCTTCGTCATCAACAACCTGCTACTGGTGGTGGCCGGCGCCCTGGTCGGCGCCTCGGGACTGATCCTCACCAAGATCATGTGCAAGGCCATGAACCGCTCCCTGGGCAATGTGCTCATGGGCGGCATCGACGATGACTCCCAGGCCGAAGACGCCAGAGAGTACAGCAACATCAAGGAGTCCAGCGCCGAAGAGGTCGCCATGCTCTTCGATGGGGCCAACTCGGTCATCTTCGTCCCCGGCTATGGTCTCGCCGTCGCCCAGGCCCAACACACCGTCCGTGAGCTCGCCGAAGAACTCGAGAAGCGCGGCGTGGACGTCAAGTACGCCATCCACCCGGTGGCTGGTCGCATGCCCGGCCACATGAACGTCCTCCTGGCCGAGGCTGACGTTCCCTACGACAAGCTCTACGAGCTGGAGAAGATCAACGGCGACTTCCAGAGCACGGACGTGGCCGTGATCCTGGGAGCCAACGACGTGGTCAATCCCATCGCCCGCGAGGACAGTGGCAGCCCGATCGCCGGCATGCCGATCCTGGATGTGGACTACGCCCAGACCGTCGTGGTCGTCAAGCGCAGCCTCAGCCCCGGTTATGCTGGCATCAAGAATCCTCTCTTCGAGAACGACAACACCTTGATGGTGTTCGCGGACGCCAAAGTGGCGCTCCAGGACATGGTCAAGGAGGTGAAGGAGCTGTAGTTCGAACACTAGGCAAGACCCAGGCTGCGAAGCAGGAGGCTGCGGCCGCCAAACACTTGGCCGACGCCCTGAGCTTGCTTTGTCCCCCGAACAAGGGGGAGGTGGAGCGCCGCGCTGCCCTCACCCTGGTCCTGCGAGGCCTGACCTGCATCTGCCTCGAAGAACTGGGCCTGGCCTCCGGCGAACTGACGAGGGCGAATTTCGCAGAGGTTCGTCGCCACTTCGGTGGTGATCTCTTTCGCGAGGGCCCATACGAGGCTGGGATCGATGCGCTCAGTCCGGAGAACTTCGGCGAGTTCGAAGGCAGCCTGCGCCAGGTGGCGAAGCATGGACCATCAGCCATCGGTCGCTGTTATGAAGAGCTTCTCGAGCTGCGGCCCGGACTCGATCGCGGTCGCCGCAAGGCCAGCGGCAGCTTCTACACCCCGGAAGCTCTCGCCAAGACCACGGTCGCCCGCGGACTGGCGCCCTGCCTGCATGATCCGGCCGGCATTCTCGAACTGAAGATTTGCGACCCGGCCATGGGAACAGGTGGCTTCCTCCTACCGGCCCTGGATTCTCTGAGCGCAGCTCTCGTTGCTGCTCGCGGCGAAGATGCGGATCCACGGGACTGCACCGCCCTCGTTGCCGAGAACTGCCTCTACGGGGTCGATCTAGATCCAATCGCCGTGCAGCTCACCGGCATGTTGATCTGGTTCCGAGTCGGGGATTTCACTCGGCCCATGGATGCCTTCGCAGGCAATCTGCTCCTAAAGAACGCGCTGCTTGGAAGTGTGCGTGATTGGGCCGAGTGCTTCCCGGAAGTCTTCACCCAGGAACGCGGTGGTTTCGACGCAATCATCGGTAACCCGCCCTGGGAGACCAACAAGCCCAGCTCACGCGAATTCTTCGCTCGTCACGACAGTAACTTTCCGCAGCTGAGCAAGCAGGCCGCCATCACCCGCCAGCGGGAGCTCTGCGCGGATGCAAGGATCGCGGTGGAATGGGAACGATGCCTTCAGCAACACAAGGAGCAGAGCAAGTTCTTCCGCGAGCATTACCGGCACCAGGGAGTCGCCGACCTGAACGCCTACAAGCTATTCCTCGAGCGTAGCCATGATTTGCTTCGCGATGGCGGCCGCCTGGCTTTCATCGTCCCCGGCGCAATCTATAGCGACCTTGGTAGCCGCAGCCTGCGCGAAGTCTTCCTGGATCAATGCCGCTGGGAATGGCTCTTCGCCTTCGAGAATCGTGAGCGCATCTTTCCCATCGACTCGCGCTTCAAGTTTTGCGCCCTCATCCTCATCAAGGGTGGGCGCACGGAGACCCTGCGCTGTGCCTTCATGCAGCGTTCGCTGAACAACTGGGAGGCGGCCGAGGAGAGCTCTCTCGAATACAGCCGGGAGGACCAGCAGAGATTCTCTCCCGAACACCGGGTCCTGCTCGAATTCACCGATGAGCGCGACAAGTCGGTCCTCGCCAAAATTCACCAGGCGGGGCAGGTCTTGTCCCGGAGCGGGGAGGGGACATGGGATCTGCGCTACGGTCGCGAATTCGACACGACTCTGGACTCGGCCCTCTTTCCCCCACGGCCCAGCTGGGAAGACCAGGGCTACCGGCAGACGCCGGATGGACGTTGGCTCCTGGACGAGGAAGTCAGCGGGGAAGCCCTGCCCCTCTTCGAGGGTCGCATGATCGCTGCCTACTCCTGCCGGGCCAAGGGCTGGGTGAGCGGTCGGGGCCGCCGGGCGCATTGGGAGGAATTGCCGGACCAGGTGGAAGGGATCGGGCCGCAATTCCTCATGGCCGCCGAGGACTACCGTGGCGCCAAGAAGGCCTGCCCGGGTCCAAGGGTCGCATTCATGCGGATTGCTTCGGCAACCAACGAGCGCAGCATGATCGCCACCTATCTCGCCCGGGTGCCCATGGCCGACAGCCTCTTCTACCTTCGACCAGGAGATGGCTCCCTGCTCAATTGCCTGGCAGCCATTTGCATCCTCAACTCCTTCTGCTTCGACTTTCAGGTGCGCCGCCGCCTCGGCGGACTCAACATGAGCTGGTTCATGCTATCGGAGACTGTGCTTCCCGATCGCCTTCAGGCGGCAGCAGAGATTCCCTGGCTCGCTACTGCATGCGCAGCACTGGCCTTGCAGGGACCAATGTTCGCTCCCGAAGCGAGGCAACTCTCGGAAGCGGGCCTCCAACCGAGTCAGCGCCCGCTCGATCCGAAGGAAAAGCAGGATCTGCGCGCATCGATCGAAGCCAAGGTCGCCAGACTCTATGGACTTGATGCGGACGACTTTGCCTGGATCCTCCGGGATTGCGAACATCCGACCTCGGACCTACGGCGGCGAGAGTTTCAGCGGACTCTGGATCCGAAGGGCTTCTGGCGCTGCGACCGAGACCTCGCCCCCGAGGATCGTCTGAGCACGCGCAGCCTGATGCGCTTCCGTAAGATGGAGGGAGATCGAAAACATGACTGACTATCTCCAGTTCTTCGGCGCAGCACGCTACGTCACCGGCAGCAAGCATCTACTGGAGTACGAGGGCAAGCGCATCCTCTTCGACTGTGGAATGGTGCAAGGGCCGCGACAGATCTCGGTCAAGGCAAACAGCAAGCTCCCCTTCGAGGCAAAGGGGATTGACGCTGTGGTGCTGTCCCATGCGCACGTTGATCACTCCGGATCTTTGCCCCGACTCGTGAAGTGCGGCTTCGCAGGGAAGATCCACTGCACAGATGCGACCAAGGGCTTGCTTGAGGTTCTCCTGCCTGACTCAGCCCACATTCAGGCACAGGACGCAAAGTACCTGCGCAAGAAGGGGCAGCAATTCGAGCCACCCTACGACGATGAGGATGTGCGTAAGACTCTCAAGAGATGTCGGGGGAGCTCCTATCACGAAACCACCGAAGTGCTTCCAGGCGTCACCGTGCAGTTCTTTGATGCGGGTCACATTCTCGGTTCGGCCATGGTTCTGCTCACCCTGGGCGAAGGCTCAGCACGCAAACGGGTGCTCTTCAGCGGTGACCTCGGCCGCAAGGATCTACCCATTCTTCGTGATCCGGATCCGATGCCTGAGTGCGATTACCTGATCACCGAGTCGACTTATGGCGATCGCTTGCACCCTCCCCGCGCCGACCTTCAGGACTCCTTGCATCGCCTGATAGAGGAGGCCAACCGCGACGGTGGCCGCGTGCTCATCCCGGCTTTCTCAGTCGGTAGAACTCAGAACGTGCTCTACTTCCTCGGCAATCTGATCAGCGAGGGGAAGATCCCGGAGATGCCCATCTACATCGATTCACCGCTGAGCACGAAGGCGACCAAGGTGATGGCAGCACACAGCGAAGTCTTCGATGAAGAAACCAAGGCCATGCTCGCCTCGGGGCACAATCCCTTCTTCTTCGATGGCGTGCGCTACGTCGCGGATGTAGCCGAGAGTATGTCTCTCAATTCCCTACGCAGTGGAGTGATCATTTCTGCATCCGGCATGTGCGAGGCAGGCCGCATCCTGCATCACATCAAGCAAAGTGTTGGCCGTCCGGAAGACTGCATCCTCATGGTCGGTTACCAGGCGCATGGCACCCTCGGTCGCCGCCTGCTCGATGGCTTCGAGTCGGTCAAGATCTTCGGTAAGCGCTACCGGGTTCACTGCCGGGTGCGCGGCATGGGCGGACTGAGCGCCCATGCGGACTACCAGGAGATGCTCAGAATGCTGCGACCCCTGGCCAAGACCTGTCGCAAGGCCTTCGTCGTCCATGGCGAAGAAGATCCGGCCCTGATCTTCGCCGGCCGCCTCGAAGAAGCGGGGTTCCGCTCCGTCGAGGTGCCGGTTCTGAAACAGAAGTTCAGTATCTGAAGTGCCTCAGGGGAGTGGTGCCGCCTGATCCGCGAGCATCTTGATGATGTCGCCGGCTTCGTACTGATACTCGCCGCCAATCTCCAGGCAAGGAGCCTGGTCCTTGCCACCGCCGCTCTGCAGGGCGCTCATGGCCGCCGCGTCCTTGGTCACATCCTTGATGCTGAGTTGATCACGGACATGCAGGCAGTCGATCGCAGCCAGGGTACGCGCACAGACCGGGCAGCCATCCTTGACGTAGAGGGTCGCTCCCGAGGCGATGGTACTGCCGCCTGGAATAGGCTCTCCCCCACCCTGTGCGGCGTTGACCTTCTCGGCTTCGGCAAGCAACTCGTTGATGTCACGCCGACCACCTGGGCCGACCGCGTTCGCATACTGGACCTTACCGGCACGATCGATGATGACCGTAGCACGATCGGTGATACCCGCATCGCCCAGAAAGAGGCCGAGGCTCTCAGCTAGAGCGCCGCGGGGTTGGAAGTCTGCAAGCAGGGGGAAGGAAACCCCACCCAGGCTGCAGCCCCAGTTCACATGCGAGAAGATGCTGTCCACGCTTACACCCAGAACCTGGGTGCCTGCCGCACGGAAGCGCTCGAGGAGAGCCTCCGTTTCCGGCACTTCGCGGCTTCAAGTAGGGGTCCAGTCGAGAGGATAGAACAGAAGCAGGACGTTGCACTTGCCCTTCAGGCTCGCCAGCTCGACCTTGCGGCCGAACTGATCATCAAGTGCGAAGTCCGGCGCATCGCTGCCGATCTTGATCATGGTTGAGTTGGTGAGTTTAGTAAGTAGTGACAATAAATGGAGGCGACATAGCCCAGGGCGATGACCGGCAGCCACTTCATGTGACTCGCGAAGGTGTACTGGCCACGGGCGCTGCCCATGAGGGCGACGCCAGCAGCGGAGCCCACGGAGAGGAGGGATCCGCCGACGCCTGCGGTGAGCGTGACCAATAGCCACTGATAGTGATCCGCGTCCACATCGGCCGCCATGGTCGGATCCATACCGATGACTGCAAACATGACCGGCACGTTGTCCAAGACAGCGGAAATCACCCCCACACCGATGTTGGCAGTAGTCGCACCGTAGCCGCCATAGAGCCACTCGGAGGCCAGAGCCAGGTAGCCCAGCTCGGTGAGTCCACCGACGCACATGATCACACCGAAGAAGAACAGCAGGGTATCCCACTCGACTCTGGCCACATCCTGGAAGACATCCACCGGCTGCGCCTTCTTGTAGCGTCGGTGCAGCATGCGCCGGGTGTAGCCGTAGATCATGTAATAGCTCAGCCCGGTGGTCATGCCGAAGAAGGGCGGCAGGTGCAGAAAGGCGTGGAAGGTGACTGCCGTGGCGATGGTCGCCAAGAACAGCAGGATCACGAAGAGCCAGCCTTCCTTGAGCTCGACCTCTTCCTCCACCGGCTCCGGTCGCAGCTTCGGAACGGTGAGGGCCATGATCGCGGCAGGAACCAGCCAATTGACCAGCGACGGACCCAGGAGTGCCATGAACTCCAAGGTCGAAACCTTGCCCGCCTGCCAGACCATCAGAGTCGTGATGTCACCAAAGGGAGAGAAGGCTCCTCCCGCATTGGCCGCAACCACCACATTGCAGCATGCGATGGCGATGAATTTCGGATTGCCACGGCCAACGGTAGTCACCACCGCCCCCATCAGCAGGGCGGTGGTTAGGTTGTCCGCAATCGGCGAGATCACGAAGGCGAGCGCGCCGGTCGTCCAAAAGATGGTTCGCATGCCCATGCCAGCAGACACGAGCCAGGCGTTGATCTTGAGGAAGACGTTTCTCTCCGCGATGGCGCTGATGTAGGTCATCGCCACCATCAAGAAGAGGAAGAGCTCGGCGAAGTCCTTGACGTGATGCCCGACGCGTTCCTCGAGATTGGCGTTCTCGTCCACTGCGTGCAGGGCATAGGACGCGAGTATCCAAATGAGTCCCGCGGCGAGGATCACGGGCTTCGACTTGCGCAGGTGGATGAGATCCTCGGTCACCACGAGTGTGTAGGCGATGACGAAGATCACCAGAGCAGCAATGCCGAAGCTTGTGCCGGTTAGATCATGGGCCGTAAGTTCTAGAAAACTGAGCACAGCTGCGAGGGGAGATGGGTAAGGGACCAGTGGCAGGGGATGCCAAAGGATTCAGATCTAGTCCGTCGATTCCACTGAAATTCAGTCCTCCGCCTGCACCGTTGGCAGACTGGCGTAGGCCTCGATGGCCGCTGTCAGCTCCTCGATGAGGGCTACCTGCTGACGCCCCAGGAGGCTGCTCACTTGCCCCGGAGTGAGGACGGTATCGAGATCGCCATCCTCCCCCTCAGGGAAGAGGACGGGTTCCTCGCGGGCACCGAAGGCCAGCGGTGGAAGATTGACGCCGTGCAGTTCTTTGGCCGCATCCTCGAGAAGCTGGCGTAGATCGACGCCACGTAGGGTGAGAAGCTCCCAGGGCTTTTCATCCAGGCGCCTTGCGAAGAGTTCGTGCAGGGCCAGGACATGGCGACAGGGGGACTCCGGTGCGCCACAGGTGCAGGCCGAGCTGACCCGTCGCGACTCAGGGGAGATTGTTTCACCGGAGATGCGAGCGATGAGCCGGTCGAAGGAGCGCGGCACACGGCCCATACGCAGAGCTTCCTGCATGCTCGCCGAACGCCGCATCACACGCACCACCTGGGACCAGATCTTGTTGGGCAGCCTCGGGACATGGATGCTGACCTCGTTGATCGACCCCATCACACCCTCCATCTCCGACTTGATGGAACCGGGAAGGATGGCGATGCGAGGATTCCTGATCGAAGGCAAACTGGCGAGCGCCAACTCGAGACTCTGGTCGTCGACGCTCAGAGTCGAGATCCGCCGCCAACGTTGCCCCATGGAGATCGGTCGACGCTCCTTCATCACAGGGTCTCCGTCTGATCGAGGATGAGGAGGTTGCGCAGCTCCTCGTTGCTCAGCTCGGTCAACCAACCTTCGCCGGCTCCGAGGAGGAGATTGCTCACATCTCGCTTGCGCTCGAGCATGACCTGGATGCGTTCTTCCAGGGTGCCAGTGCAAACGAATTTGTGGACGAAGACATTGCGCTGCTGACCAATGCGGAAGGCTCTATCCGTCGCTTGATCCTCGACAGCCGGATTCCACCAACGGTCGAAGTGGAATACTCGATTGGCAGCGGTGAGGTTGAGTCCGGTGCCGCCTGCCTTGAGCGAAAGGACGAATACCTTCGGGCTATCCGCAGTTGCCGATTGGAACTTGGCAACCATGTCTTC
This sequence comes from Planctomycetota bacterium, assembly GCA_021776805.1. Taxonomy (GTDB): domain Bacteria; phylum Planctomycetota; class UBA1135; order UBA1135; family UBA2386; genus JAJFFD01. Next base: position 6,039 of record JAJFFD010000004.1, on the reverse strand, counting down.
GCGGGAACGCTGCGGCACACCGCCATGCAAGAAGAGCACCTCGCCACCGGTCAGCTCTTGGACATGTGACTTGAGAAGGGTCCCCATTTCCTTGAACTGAGTGAAGACCAGACAACGATCCCCTTCGTCGAGCGCTTCCTCCACCATCTCACCGAGCAAGTCGAGCTTGCCCGAACGGTTGGGCAGAGTCGAGCCATCACCGTGATAGTGAGCGGGATGGTTACATACCTGCTTGAGCCGAAGCAGAGTCGTGAGAATCGCGCCACGCCGCTGGATGCCTTCACCAGCATCCTCCACGTCGTCCAAGCCCTTGCGTACCACCGATTCATAGAGCACGGCCTGCTCGCGGGTGAGGCTGGCGGCGACCACCTGTTCCGACTTCTCCGGAAGATCGGTGATGATGTCCGGATCGGTCTTGAGACGGCGCAGAACGAAGGGGCGAACCAATCGCGCCAATGTAGAAGCTTCGCTCTTGCTCCTCTGCTTGACGATGGGATGTTCGAGGGTGCGCATGAAGTCACCCCGACTACCAAGCAAGCCCTCGTTGAGAAAGTCCATGATCGACCAGAGGTCGAGAGGTCGATTCTCCAATGGGGTGCCGGTCAGGGCCAGGCGGAACTTGCCCCGCACCTTGCGCGCTGTCTGCGACTGCAGGGTGGATGGGTTCTTGATGTTCTGTGCTTCGTCGAGAATCACTCCCTCCCAGTCCCGCGAGAGCATGAGCTCTTGATCCCGCTGCAGGAGGTTATAACTGGTCAGCACCACGTGCACGTCGGCGAGCTCGCGGGCAAACTGATCGAGCTCCCGTGGCCGACCCTTGCCGTGGTGCAAGATCACGTTGATCTCCGGCGAGAAGCGATGAATCTCACGTCGCCAGTTGCCGAGCACACTCACCGGGCAAACCAGCAGGATGGGTTGCGGGTCCTTGTTGTGCAGTCGCCAGTCCAACATCATCGCGATGGCCTGGATCGTCTTGCCCAGACCCATGTCGTCCGCGAGGCAGGCACCAAAGCCCTGAGTCACGAGGAAGTGCATCCAGGCATGCCCGCGAACCTGATAGGGACGAAGCTCACCGACGAAGCCTGGCGGCAGCTCGCGATCTTCGATGCTGCGAGTGCTACTCAGGCTCTTCACCAGGGCCTCGAGCCTTGGCCCGGCGTCCATCGTCTCCATGGCGAGCCCGTGCAGGTGCGTGGCACCACCGAGCTTGAGTCGCAGCGCCTCGAAGAAACCGATCTTGCGTCCTTCCTTCTTGTCGCGCTTGGCAAAAGTGTCCAGGGCCTCACGATCACGAGGCGTGAGAAGCACAGGTCCACGCTCGAGGAAAACTACCGGCACCCGCGCATTGACCAGGGATTCGAACTCGGCCTTGCTGAGCTCTTCACCACCGAGGGCAACTGACCACTGGAAGTCAAACCATGGCCGTGGTCCGGAAGCCTGGTTTTCATCCTCCACGAGTCGCACGTGGGCGGAGAGCCGTTGCATGCTCTCCAAACCAGGCAGAGTCACTACGAAGCCTTCGTTTTCAAGCAGGGTCAAGTGGTCGAGAAGTTGGTCCAACTCCTGACGATTGAGCGAAGCCTTGCCATCGCCCATGTTGATGCAACGCCGCAGAGCAGGGATCTTGGCGGCAACTTCCTCGAGTCGATACTCGAGGGCTTCGATGGCTTTCAGCGCCGGGGCGTTTGCAAAGAGGCTCTCGGCCAGACGCTCCTTGAGGACTTCCAGGGGATAACTGATCTGCAGTCCGTGCACCGGCCTGAAGCTGAGTTCGATTCCCCAAGGCACTCCTTCCTCCAACTCTTCCTTGGGAGCGAGTACCGCCAAGACTGGCTGGGGTTGAGTCTGCCAGAAACTCATCGGCAAGTGCTCGGCGCTCTCAAAGCGCGCTTCACCCGCCTTCGCACAAGCGTCGATGGAGTGCCCGGCGAGACTGAGGGCGAAGTTTCGCGGCGTTACCGCGTAGACCGGGTCGTCCTCGGTGGCGAAGCGGGCAGTGAGCAAGGCATCGGGAGCCAGCTCGGCGAGTCCACCGAGACAGCGCAAGCTATCCTCCTCCCACTGGGGCAGGAAGCGGAGCAGACTGCCCTCACCTGCAGGAGCGAAGTCGCCACGATTGACCATCCCCGTCACGAGGCTGGCTGCCGCCTTGAGGAAACAAAGACTCGCATCTTCGAGACTGGGATCGAGCCCGGCAAGGAGTGGGATCGCTTCATGCAGGGGCAATGCCTTGGCCGGCAGACGCCACATGCCAGGGACGATGCGCGCACCACCGTCGATTTTCATGCTGCGCAGGGGTCGCAGGCTCGACTCTTCGGTCGGCAACAGAATCTCGAGTTCCAGATTCTCGAGATTGTCTCTACACCCTTCGGGCAGAGCGGCGGCAACCGCATCCGGTCCTTCTTGTGTATAGAAGGCTATCCGGGCGTCTTCGGGTTTGCGGGCGTGAAGATAGGCTGCGTCCAGGGTGCTCAGCTGCGAGAACAGAGACTCAATGGCCTGACCAGTCGTGCTGGTAGTACTCGGCAGGCTTCATTTGCATGGACGGCGTAGCCAAGATTGGGTCCGTATCCCCACGGGTACTGTAGTCCGCCAAGATAAAGAGGAACAACAGTGAGAGGAAGAGGATGGAACTCAGGAAGGCGATGTTGTTGATCGCCGTGTCCCATCGCATGTGCATGAAGATGCTCATGACCAAGGAGGCCTTCACCGCGGCGATGGCCATGGCGATGATCATATTGAAGCCGCCAAAGTCGAAGCGGGAGACGGCGACCGTGATGATCGTCAGAATCAGGAGTGCGAAGAAGACTCCCGCGAAGAGCTGGAACGAGCAGACATGATGTCCGGAATGATCATTGTGCTCTGAGTGGTCACCATGACCGCCGTCGTGAGAAGCCTGCGCTGCGTGTGAATCACTGGTCATCAGGGCACCAGATAGAGCAAGGGGAATAGGAAGATCCAGATCAGGTCGACCAGGTGCCAATAGAGTCCAACAATCTCAACCGGCATGTAGTAACCGGCGTGGAAGCGGTTCTTTGCACCGCCAACCATAAGCCAGGCAATGAGGATCATTCCGACCAACACGTGGAAGCCGTGAATGCCAGTCATCGTCCAGTAGAGGCTGAAGAAGAGGTTGGGATAAGGCAGATGTCCCAATGCCTCGGCGTAAACCGATCCTGGCTCGAGCCCGAAGAAGTAGCCGGGCAGGAGACCGTGGGCAATCTTGCCGCTGTACTCGATGTACTTCACGACCATGAACCCTCCTGCGCAGAGGAAGGTCACGAACAGGTAGCCCTGCATCTTCGACTTTTCGCTGAGCATGGCCGAGCGTACGCCCAGAGCCATGGTCCAGGAACTGGCCAATAGGAGCACCGTGTTGAGTGCACCCAGTTGCCAGTTGAGCAGCTTGCCACCTTCCACGAAGGACTCTGGGTAGAGGTCGTGGTAGTAGATGTAGGCCGCGAAGAGCCCGCCGAAGAGAAGGATCTCAGTCGCAAGGAAGAGCCAGAAGCCGAGCTTGCAGGACTGGAACTCCTTCTCCACCGAGTCGAAGTGATGCGCTACCTGATGGGGCACAAAGCCCTCAGGAGCGGGGATCGTTATCAGATCATGGTGACCTTCGCTCATGACTTACCCTTCATCTCCTCGAGTTGGCTGTAGTCATAGGGATCGTGAGTCACGACCGGGTCGTAGTCGAAGTTTTCGTGAATCGGCGGTGTCTGGGTGTGCCACTCGAGTGTCACTCCCCCCCACTGATTGGCCTTCGCCTTCTTGCCGGCGAAGAGGGAGTGAATCAAGTAACCCATCATCAGCGCGAAGCCCGCGCCCAGGATGATCGCGCCAACGGTCGAAACCTGGTGATAACCCTGCCATTCAGGCAAGTAGCTGGCATAGCGTCGCGGCATGCCCTGCGAACCCATGATGAACTGCGGGATGAAGGTCACCCAGAAGCCGATCAAGATCAGCACAGCCGAGATTTTCGCCAGGGTCTCGTTGTACATCACTCCCCAGAACTTGGGCCACCAGTGATGCACACCGGCGAAGAAGCCGATGGCCACCGAGCCCATCATCACCGCGTGGAAGTGAGCCACCACGAAGTAGGTATCGTGCAGGTGGATGTCCACGTTGAGAGCCGCGAGGAAGATGCCGGTGAGCCCACCGATGCTGAAGATGATGAGGAAGTTCATCGCGTAGAGCATCGGCGCGGTCAATGCCACCGAACCCTTCCAGATGGTGGCAACCCAACTGAACTCCTTGATCGCCGTGGGTATGGCCACGAAGAAGGTCAGGAATGAGAAGGCCATCATCACGAATTCGGACTGTCCCGATGTAAATAAGTGATGGCCCCAGACGAGGAAGCTGATCACCGCGATCGCGATTGATGAGAAGGCGATCATGCGGTAGCCGAAGAGCGGCTTACGCGAGTGCACCGAGACCACTTCGCTGATGATGCCCATGGCCGGCAGGATCATGATGTAGACCGCCGGATGGGAATAGAACCAGAAGAAGTGCTGGAAGAGCACCGGGTCGCCGCCGTAGGAGGGGTCGAAGACACCGATGTGGTAGATGTGCTCGAAGGCCAGGAGCAGGACCGTGATGCCGAGGACCGGCGTCGCCAGCACCTGGAGCACACCAGCGGAATAGATCGCCCAGATAAAGAGGGGCATCTTGAACCAGGACTGACCTGGCGCCCGCAGCTTGTGAGTCGTGACGATGAAGTTCAGCCCGGTGAAAATCGAGCTGAAGCCGAGCATGAAGATGCCCAGGCCCATGGTCACAACGGACTGTTGGGTGTGAATCGAATAGGGCGTGTAGAAGGTCCAACCCGTGTCCACTGAGCCGGTGATCATGGAGACGATCGCCAGCAGGGTGCCGCAGAGCCAGAGGTAGAAGCTGGCCAGGTTCAGTCGGGGCAGGGCCACATCCTTGGCACCCAGCATCAAGGGCAACACGAAGTTGGCGATTGAGCCAGGCACACCTGGAATGATGAACATGAACACCATGAAGGCGCCATGCAGGGTGAAGACCTGGTTGTAGGTATCCGGCTCGAAGAGAGCCCCTTCCGGTTGCCAGAGGTGTAGACGAATACCGAGGGCGAGGACACCGCCGGCCAGGAAGGCCAGGGTCACGCCGACGAGATACATGATGCCGATGCGCTTGTGATCAAGGGTGCCTGCCCAAGACCAGAAGCCACGGTGAGAATTGAGGTAGTTCGAACCCTTCTGCGGGCCGGCCTCGACTTCAGCTGCGGGTACCTGAGTGGTCATGGCTTACTGGTCCTTGAGGCCCTTGATGAACTCGATGAGCGCATCCATTCGACTGTCACCGTCGGGAGTACTGGGGATCTCCGCTTCGGAGAAGGCGGTCATATTGCCAGCCGTCTCGTAGCCTTTGACGATCTTCGCCTGCGGCTGATAGATCGACTCCTTGATGTAATCCTCGTTGACCGTGATGGTCTGGGTACTGCCATCGGCGAGGGTAACCTCCTCCTGCGTGCCCCAGATGCCCTGAAAGCTCGGGCCTATCTTCGCACTGCCGTCGGTGCTGTGACAGGTGGCGCAACCCATGGTTGCATAGAGCTGGGCTCCCCATTCACCTAGGTCATCCGGACGAAGGTCCCAAGGTTGCTCATCGTACTCCTCCTGGGTGACCACATGGATCTTGGTGTTCATGGTGGAGTGCTCCGTGCCGCAGTATTCCGCACAGAAGAAGTCGTAGGTGCCCAGCTTGGTGGCCTCCCACCAGACGATCTGGTAACGGCCGGGAAGCACATCGCGCTTGACGCGGAAGGCGGGCACGAAGAAGGCATGGATCACGTCTTTGCTATCCATGGTCACCTTCACCGGCGTGTTGATTGGCACGTACATCTCCTTTGCCGGGAAGGCCGAGCCCGGGTGGTAGATCAGCCAATTCCACTGTTGACCAGTGACCCGGTACTGCAGGGCATTGGCCGGCGCCACGCTCTGGTCCAGGTTCCCCTTCCATCCCCAGGCAAAGACGATGAAGACGATGATCGTCGGGATCAGGGTCCACACCACT